>CANQLA010000143.1 GCA_947624605.1 Candidatus Gastranaerophilales bacterium
TCTTCAGTAACTTCGCCTTTGGGTCCTTCCGTATTTATTAAAGGTCTGACCGTCTTTATATACTTCGCCATTAAATCCTTTACCTTGTCTGAAATTAACACTATTCGCTCTTTTGACCCTTTTCCCAATACCTTTATTTCATTATTCTCTATGTTTAAATCAGAAAAATTTAGCCCGCTTAACTCCGAAACTCGCATTCCACTTGCATATAATAATTCTATTATAACTTTATTCCTGTATCCTGCCGGTGTGTCGCTTTTTATATTTAATAAAATTTCTTCCGTTTCTCTTTCCGTTAAAAATTTCGGCAAACTCTTACCCCTCTTCGGAATATGTAACCCTTTCGCCGGATTAGTTAATATTATCTTTTCTCTATATATGTAATTAAAAAAAGTCCTTAACGATGCTATCTTTCGTGATGTTGTCGTCTTCGTATAATTGAACTTCTGCAAAAATACCAAATACTCCTTTATCTTTACATAATCAATGTCACTTATATCTCCGTCGTTTATCCATATCATAAAACTCATAATGTCAGAACTGTATGCCCTGATTGTATGCCTTGAATAATTTTTTTCCACTTCTAAATATAGTTGAAAATTTTCTAACAGGTTCTTTAACTCTTCTTTCATACATCGATTATAAAAATGATTTATATATTTTTCAATAAAATTTTTCGATAGATTACTCTTTTAATTAAATAAAATAACCTTTTGTAAACAAATGTAAAGCCAAATAAATTCAAGTGAATAACCATGACTACATGGCTTTTGGGAAAAAATAATATATTCATTTATATGTAGGATATACATTTTGTTGTATGAAGTATTATGATTGTTTATAATTAAAAAGTGTTTATGAGCATGCCTTAAGGAGGCGATTTGTAAACTATGCTTAACGCAATTACCGAAAGACTTAAATTCATAAACGCAGCCATCGTACCTTATAATCCTAAAATTGTTGCTGTAACCAAATATTTCGATGAAAAAATTTTCAAAGAATATTTTGAGGCCGGTCTTCGTGATTTTGGAGAAAACAGAGTTTCTGATGCTCTTGAAAAAATTTCTAAAATCCCGGATAACATCAGACAAAATTCAAATTTCCATTTCATAGGTCATCTGCAAACCAATAAGGTTAAAGATGCCGTCGGAATTTTCTGTCTTATTCATTCCGTCGATTCGTTAAAACTTGCTGATGTTATCAACAATACTGCCAAAAACAAAGGAATTATCCAACATATACTGCTCCAAATTAACAATGCTCATGAAAAACAAAAATTCGGATTTGAGCCTGATGAGCTTTATATGGCTTTACCGGAAATGTTAAAAATGGAAAATATAAAAATTGCCGGTTTGATGAATATTGCTCCTTTATCTCAAGATGAAGATTACCTTAGAAATTTATTTAAAGATGTAAAAAATTTTAAAGATAAACTTGAACTTGATTTCAACATACAATTAAAAGAATTATCTATGGGTATGAGTAATGACTACCGAATTGCGGTATCTCAAGGCTCTACGATGATAAGATTGGGTAGGATTTTATTTCAATAATCATATATTTATGGGAGGAACTTAAAAGTGACAGTACAAGACACACTGAAAACTATAATTAATCAATTAACCGGAGGTTTTACCGATCCTAATTCTGATATTTACCAGGATGGAACGGATGATATTACTTACGAAACGGAAAATAATCTTGCGTTAAAACCTGAAACTAAACAAAATAATTTAACAATGGTGGATTCTAATGTGGTTACTCATAAAGCATTTAATAAAAATTTAACTGAGGTAATTATTTGTGAACCTCGTACTTATGGCGAATCTGTTGAGTTTGTAAAATATTTAAAAGATAAAAAATCTATAATTGTAAATTTAAACTTCTTAGATGCCGCTCAAGCTTGCAGATTAGTCGATTTCCTTTGCGGTGCTACTCATGCTCTTAACGGCAATCAAAGTAAAATCAGTGAAAATGTATTTATCTTTACTCCGATGAATGTATCACTTTCTGCTGAGTCCCAAAATAATAAAATGGTTAAAGATGCTCTGTGGAGTTAATTTATATTTAATTATTAATAAAATCACATGATAAAATAATATCATGTGATTTTTATTTTTAAAAAACAATATCTATTTTTTGTTTAAATATTCTGCTATTGCATATAATCCTAAAATATAGCTGTGCTTACCAAATCCTGTAATTTGCCCTATACTCACAGGTGCTGTGTATGATTTTTGTCTAAATTCTTCCCTGGTATAAATATTTGATAAATGTATCTCAACACAAGGAATTTGTACTGCCAATAATGCATCACGAATAGCTATGCTTGTATGTGTATATGCCGCAGGATTAATAATTATACCATCATATTTTCCTTTCGCATTTTGAATTGTATTAACTAACTCACCTTCTATATTACTTTGATAAAAATCAATTTCAATATCTGACGCTTTGGCTCTTTGCCGCATTTCTTCTTCTATATCAGAAAGCGTATAATGTCCGTATTTCTCCGGCTCCCTTGTCCCCAATAAATTTAAATTGGGACCGTTTAAACATAATATTTTCATTTAAACCTCTTTTATTTTATATATTTATTATTTATTAATTTTTGCGTTTGTTCTCTAACAATTCTATCAGTTTCAAAAATATCATCCAATACGGGTTGAGAAATATTATTATTATAATGGTTGTTAACCATTTCTTGAACAATATCACTAATCGAACCCAAAGAAATTTTGCCATTTAAAAATGCAAAAACAGCTTCTTCTCCGGCAGCATTTAAACAAGTGGTATATGTACCTCCTTCCATACCGCATTTTTCCGCAAGCTTTAAAAGAGGAAATTTTTTAAAATCAGGTTCTTCAAATGTTAAACATCCGATTTTTGCAAAATCAAAAGAATTTGTTTTTATTCCTGCAATTCTTTCCGGATAGCAAATCGCATACTGAATAGGAATATGCATACTCGGCAATCCTAACTGGGCAATTATACTTCCGTCAATGTATTCAATTGCACTATGAATTACGCTTTGAGGATGAATTACTGTTTTTATGTCCTTATAATCGACATTGAATAAATGATGTGCTTCTATAATTTCAAGCCCTTTATTCATCAATGTTGCCGAATCTATTGTTATTTTCTTGCCCATGCTCCATCTCGGATGTGCAAGTGCCTGCTCAACAGAAGCATTTTTCATTTTTTCAATGTCCGTATGTAGGAATGGTCCTCCGGAAGCTGTTATTATAAGCTTTCTTACAAATTTTTTATTTGTAAGACACTGGTGTATTGCACTATGTTCACTATCTACAGGTATAATATCTGCTTTTGCTCTCGCTGCTTCTTTCATTACAATATCTCCTGCCATAACAAGAGTTTCCTTGTTTGCAAGTGCAATATTTATACCATTTTTTATTGCCGTTAATGTCGGTTTTAATCCGACTTTCCCCGAAACGGCAACTAAAATTATATCATTTGTTCTGTCAGAACAAATTTCTTCTAATCCTGAATCACCATAAACTACATTTATTTTATTGAATTTTTCTCTCAGAATTTTTGCATCTTCAATATTTTGAACACAAACATTTTTCGGATGAAAAGTTTTAATTTGTTCCGTTAAAAGAGAAATATTATGCCCTGCTGATAACGATATCACTTCAAATTTTTCTCCTAATACTTTTAAAACCTGAAGTGCCTGTGTACCTATTGAACCTGTTGAACCTAATATTGTAATTCTTTTTACCATATATATATGATAACATAAGCTTTTTAATATAGAAATTTGTAAACATTTGTTTAAAAATTTAAAAAATACAATTTTTAACAACAATTTTGTTTCTATTTGCGTTTTATAACATTAAAATCCTTAAAAAAGGAAGGTTAAAATAACTAATTATGAATATTCAAAGTATCTGCGGATTTACTAACCCTTGCGGCATTAAACAAAATTTAGCGAAAAACAAATTTATTTCCGAACCAAAAACACTAATCACACAAAAAACAAATGCGGATACTTTTGTAAAAAATCAAGACGGAAAATATATTTCTAATACAATTAATCCAACAACCGGCGAGCTTATGATGAATATTTCTAAAATTAATTGGAATAAAGAAGGTATGCTGGAATCAACAGAAACAACTTCCGTTTCGGTTAATAATCCTAAAATTGGAATAAAAACCATAAAAGATTATGAACATAATTCCGAATCAATGTCTGTTATTACCAATCCCTTAAATGATGATAAAGTTAACAAAACTTTAGTAACAGTCAGAAAAGATCCTATAACAGGAAAAACAATTGCAAAAGAAACATATAAAATGTCTGATGTTCAGGGAATATATAACGTTACCGAAACAGATGCTCTCGGAAGAACGAAAGTTATTTCGTCCGCACATAAAAATAAAGATGGTTCAATTTATATAAGCAAAAATATGACAAGTTTGGACGGTACAACTACAACCTACCGCTATTTTAAAGATGCAAACGGTAATCATATTAGAATGTATAATCAAATTGCCGATAAAAACGGAAAAGTTCTTTCAACAATTGACAGAACTTATGATAAGGTAAATAAAAATTTGGCTTATTCTTCCATAAACGGTCATAAATATACAATTGAACAACAAGGAAAAAATACAATTATTACTGACCATTTTAATAATGAAAAAACCATATTAAATAAAAAGTCTTTTCAAGTTCCATTTTATGAAAAAAATAAAATAAATAATTTAGGTAAGTTACAGGGTTATACTCCGGAACAAACCAAAGAACCGGTTATTAATGAATTATTACATAAATTACCCGGTGATGTTCTAATTGATATGAATAAAGACGTACAATATATTATTCCTCTAAAAAATAATCAGGATTCGGCTTTTATGGCGTGTCCGGGTATATTATATTGTAATACCGATGAGTTTGTTGTAAGTCATGAACTAGGACACAGCAAAGATTCATATCTGCCAAATGAATACAAAGATAATCCGAAATCTTTACAAAATCCAATAGCTGATAACCCGGAATTTAAAAAAGAATACTTCAATGAAAGAGCTATGTTCTTAAAAGCTTTTCCGGAATTTAAAAAAGAATATATAGATTATTTTATTTTTCCGATAAAACTCGGCAGAAGAGAAACTGTTGCAGAAACTAATGCTATAAATAGTCAATCTCCCGTTCCTGCCGAAATTTTTGCTATGAGAACACAAATATTACAACAGTATTTTCCAAGAACAATAGCTGTAACTACAAAATTAACAACACCTATAGCAATTGCTGATAATAAAAATATTATTTTACCCTCAAAATAATAATTTAATATTAATTTTAACGTTGTCGAACTTCTAAAAGACACCTAACATCAAAAACAAAACAGCATAATGTATCGTACTAATTGTGGTTAAGTGGAACTTTTTCAACTTCATTAATCATTTTTTCAACATTTTTTATATCGCTTTTTAAAAGTTCACTTGTTTATATCACATTTTTAAATTTTGCAACACTTTTTATTAACACCGCTTTTTAATTTTTATTTTAAATCATTTCGATTTTTTGTTTTTTTCAAAAGAAAAAAACGGTT
>CANQLA010000144.1 GCA_947624605.1 Candidatus Gastranaerophilales bacterium
CGTGCTTGTGACAGCAGAATTTTAAACAGATAAATTTTTTATTTACGGGGAAGGCGGGAGATATTTTTTTAAATAAAAAAATATCTCCCGCTCTTCTTCTGCTTATATTAAATCTATTGGTGATACATCTATTTTCACCTTTAAATCTTTGGGCAGACGTATTGTTTTATAAAATTTTGATATTAATGCTAATCCTTCTTTTTCCGTAAAATTCTTGATTAAAAATTCATATCTGAAATCATTATTTATTTTTTCTATTATACACGATGTTACGGGACTGATTTGAATTTTATTTTGCCATAAATTTTTTTCTATTATTTTATTTAGCCGTTCACTTATTTCCATTGCTGCTTGTTCAACTCTATTTTCTTTTTCTCCTGTTACTATAAATCTTATTACTTGTGAAAATGGCGGATATCCAAATTCCTTCCGTAGTTCTATTTCTTCTTCATAAAATTTTTGATAATTTTGTTCTTTCGCAAATTTTATGACGGAAAAATCCGGATTGTACGTTTGAAAAATTACTTTTCCTGAACAACTTCCTCTTCCGGCTCTTCCTGCTACTTGTGTTAACAGTTGAAATCCTCTCTCTGCTGCCCTGAAATCATGAAATACGAATGAATTATCCGAATTTATTACCCCTACAAGCGTTACATTTTCATTATCCAATCCTTTTGCACTCATTTGTGTACCTATAAGTATATCTATTTTTCCGTTTTGAAATTCGGATAGGATTTTATTGTGTGCATATTTCCCTTTTAAATTTTCCGAATCAAATCTTTCTATACGTGCTTTAGGAAATATTTTTTGTATTATTTCTTCTGTTTTTTCTGTTCCCATACCTGTATATTTTATATTTTTTGAACCGCATTTTGGACAATTATCTTGTGCTTTTTGTTCAAAATTACACCAATGACATTTATATGAATTGCTTTTTTTGTGATATACAAGTGCTACTGAACAATTAGGACAAGTTATTATCGCTCCGCAGGAACTGCATTGAACTTTCGTTGAAAATCCAAGTCTGTTCATTAATAGTATTGTTTGTTTTTTCGCCTGCAAATTTTCGTTTATTTTTTCTTTTAGGTAATTTGATATGTATCGTTGACCTTTATATGAAAATTCTTCCCTCATATCTACTATTTCTACCGGTGCAAGTGATACTTGATTATACCTTTCTTTCATTTCAATAAGATTGTTACTTTTTTTGGCTTTATAATAACTGCATATATCAGGTGTAGCACTTCCTTTTATAATGACAGCTTTATTTATTATTGCCAATTTTTCCGCTACTTCACACGCATTATAGTATGGCGGCGGTGAGGTTTGTTTATATGAATTTTCATGTTCTTCATCTATCACTATTAATCCTATGTTTTTTATTGGTGCAAATACTGCTGAACGTGCTCCTACAAGAATTTTTATTTCGTTATTTTGCAATCTTTTTCTGATATCGTTTTTTTCTGCATCTGATATTGAACTGTGCCAAATTCCAACATTTTCAACTCCAAATCTTAATGCTGTTTTTTTTGTCAGCATTGAAGCTATTGCTATTTCAGGAGCTAATAATAATACATTTTTACCTTCGTCTATTACTTTTTTCATTAATGCAAAATATAATTCCGTTTTTCCGGATGCTGTTATACCATGTATTAATATGGGTTCGGTTTGTCCATTTTCAATTTTTTTTACTATTTTATTATATGCTTCTTGTTGTTCGTTTGACAGTTTTGGAAAATCTGTTCGTTTTTCTGCCGAATATATACTAAGCGGATTTCTGAATATTTGTTTTTCAAATATTTGTATAAGTCCTTCCGTCT
This sequence comes from Candidatus Gastranaerophilales bacterium, assembly GCA_947624605.1. Taxonomy (GTDB): domain Bacteria; phylum Cyanobacteriota; class Vampirovibrionia; order Gastranaerophilales; family Gastranaerophilaceae; genus RUG841. Next base: position 1,821 of record CANQLA010000144.1, read on the forward strand.
CCATCTTTTTTAATGTCTGCAATGTCGTTTTTACTTCTTTAATAACGGTTGCAACCGTACAATTATCTTTGTCTTTTATATATTGAAGTATTTTTTTATATCTTAAATTGTTCGTTTCGTCACTATTAATTTTTACTAACTTTTGTTTTTTTTCGCTTAGCTTTTTTTCATCAAGTATATTTTCAGTCTTAATTAACTCCTTACTTTTCAATTTTCTTATTGTATTTGAATACTTTTCTTTTGAAAAATTAAGTTTCCTTTTTATTGTTATATCCGAAATATGTTCATTATATGGCAATATGCTTAGCAGCTTCGTTTCTTCATTTGTTAATTTGTCACAATAATTTGAATAGTTTTCACAAGTACGAATAATCTTTGTTTTGTATTTACCAAAAAGTTTAGAGCCACATGCTGTTTGAATTACCGAATTTAAATCACATACATAATATTTTGCCGTCCACATAAGCAGCTGCATGTACTCCGGAGTAAATGCAGCTTTTTCATCTAAAATATCAATAATTGTTTTTATTTTATATTTTCCGTATATTTCATCTGTAAAACCAACAACAAACCCATTTACAGCATTTTTTCCTCTAAACGGCACAACTACCGGAGATCCGTATTTGATTTTTTTTCTGATATCTTCCGGTATATTATAACTGAATGCTTGTGTTCCAAGTCCTTTAACATCAGTAATGACAAGGGCATATTTTTTCAATATGCCCTCATCTGTATTTTTCTCTTCTTTTTCTGCCAAATCAGACATTAAACGTCAGCTTCCTCACTTTTTAAAAGTTCTTCCATTGCTTTATCAACAGCATCTTTCAATGTCATTAAAGCATCCGGAGCAACCGTTACACCCTTTTTTGTCGGAAGCCAGGTTTGTCCGTCATCTGTTGTATAAAAAATTCTTAAATCAAGATAACTTTTTCCTTTATATGTTTTAATTGCTATTTGTAATTGCTCTGTTGCACTTCTTGGAATCGTTGCAAGCATTATTCCTTCTTCTGCCATTTCTTATTCTCCTTTTGTCTATAAGCCTATTGTTTTTGTGTAGTCCGGTATATTGAATTGTGCATTGTTTGCATCTTTATCCGTAAATTCCTGATATATTACTTTTGATTTTTCTTTTGCATTATTATAATATTCTTTATCTATATATTTTAAATATGTATCGTTTAAATTTCCTGAGTAATTTCCAAGTATTTTTGCAAATTTTAAAATATTTTCTTTATCAGCTCCGGCTCCGTATGCTTTTGTTTTTGCATCCGTGCCTGAAGGTCTGATTTCTATATATTTATCATCAAATAACAAATATGTTCCGTCACCTACAAATAATACATCTTTAAGATTTGAAAAATCAAGTTCATTTCCGAATGTCGACGTAAATATCTCTTTTGCCTTGCCGGTTGTTATTTTTCCTTCTCTTTTTGCTATCGCAATTGCAAGATAATATATATCATTTTGGGTACGTTTTGCTTCACCTTCTTTTTTTGCTGCTGTAAGCTTTGCAATATCAGGCTCCGATTCATTATAATATGCTATGTCTTCTCTGACATCATATCTGCCAACAATTTTATTATCTTCAAATAATTTTATCAGCGCTTCTGAAAGTGTTAATTTTTGCTTTGAAAGGTTACTTACAAGTGCAGAACCTATAACAATTGCTTCTGTTGCACTTTTTTCTCTCATTGCTATTGCCATTCTGCCTGCCTTTGATACAACAGGATTTTCTGCTCCTATTATCATTCCTCCGGATTCTTCTCCTGCAAATACTACCGCAGGATTCTTTCCAAGATTTACATCATTTCCGAATACATCAGTTATTACTACATCTTTACCGGATTTTTCTGCAAGCTGTTTTTCTACTTTCTTCATAATGTTTGCTATTTCTTTAAATCCTACCGGAACGTTGACTACTTTCACTCCGTTGTTTTCTGCCCATTCATCCCATGATTTTGCTGATGCCGTTGTCTTTATTATAAATCTTGTGTGATTATCCCATAAACCTGCTTCTTTTAACTGTTTTGCCCAAAAATCCATTATCAAAAGAAATGATTGATTTGCTGTGAGTACAGATAAAATTCTTCCTTTATCGAGCTCTATATAATCAATACCTGTCTTTTTAAGTCTATCTGCTGCACTTCCTTCTTCAATCTGGCATACCGTAAATCTGTCATGATCAGGATCTGTAATAAATACTGCCGTTCCTACCGGGTACTTTGCAAGCTTTTCTTTATATTTTAGAGTTTCTATTACAGGGAAAAATGACTTTCCTTCTTCATTTTTAGCGACTACTGTAGTATCTAACGAGTAATCATAAAAACATTTATTTCCTTTACTGTCATGATCGTATTTTCCTATTCCATGAAAGAACGGATCTTCTTCTGTATTGAACCAGTCATAATGCTTTTCAATTTTTAAATCTTTTAAAACTCTTGATAATGTCCTGTATGCTGAACCTCCAACATTTTCAATAACTATTTTGTCTTTTAGTTCATCTATCAATTTGATATTATTATCATTTGCAACACCGCTTTTTAAATATTCAACATATAAATCTACTCCGTCATTGTACTTTTTAAGAAAGTCACCGTTGATTAATTTATTATCGTTTGCAGCTATAGAAATGTCATAATATCCTTTTTCTTCAACTTCGTTAAAAATTGCCTTTATTTGATTAACAAAAGCCATCGATTCTTCAGGAAGATATTGGCTGCCTTGAGAGTTTAAATCTTTAGTTGCATTTTTAACACTTATACCATGGCTTGATGTAATATATTCTCCTCCTAATAAGTCAAGTTTGAATGCTAAAAATGATGCAAGCCAAATTGGCATAGACTCTCTGTTTTCTGTTGTTAGTGTTTCGATGCCTTGTGCTGCCTGAACTCTTGCTATCATATCAAGGAAAAGTTCTGAATTGTACCTTACTTCTCTGCCAACAAGTTTTAATAATTTTTTATCTGCATAATTTTTTTTAGCAACAAGTGCTTTTGCATGTGTAGCAAGAATAATACCTATAACGTTTATTGGAAATCTTGCATCGTGAGGATATAAGATATTTTGAGGGCCTCTTATACCTGCTGTTGATACAGCTGCTTCTTTTGCATAATTTGCAAGCCAATTGTTCAAATTTAAACCTTCCGGATTTTTTTCCTTATCGTATGGCAAAAGATGCTCTTTTTTTATCCTCAAAACAAATTCGTCTCTTTTGTGAAAATCCGGTAATGTCGTATTTTTTACATAGTCCGGAGTGTTTTTTTCAACAGAGGTAAAAAGTTCTTTTTCTGTTTCACTATGTGCTTTTCTTGTCATTTTACAATCCTCATTTCCTTTGCGGTTATTATAACATATATTACTTAAATAACAAATACTGGCTTCTTTTGGTCTGATTTGTTTTCCTTCACATAAAATTGAAAATGAAAGACAAAAAATCAATAGAATAACTGTCTTTATAGGTCTTTTGAATGCGTTTAATACTCTTAACAAAATTTATCCTGCTGATATTTATAAAATCTAAATCTTAAAAGTAATTTTATCAAAAAAAATAGCGTTTACAAGCTACAAAATTTTTTATTAAATCTTCTTATAATTTATGAAAAATTCTTTTATTTTTAATGTTATATACATTTTTTTCTAAATCAAATGAATTTCAAAATATATAACCCTGCTATAAATAGTTT
>CANQLA010000145.1 GCA_947624605.1 Candidatus Gastranaerophilales bacterium
ACTATATCAGCTGCTTTTAAAGCTGTATATTTGCCTGAACAGATGATTTTGAACGCATGTTTTAAATTCGTTCTCTCTTCTATGCTGAGCCCTTTTCGCTTTAATCCTATAACATTAATTCCATGCGGAACCGGAGGTCTTCCGTCTCCTTTACAATAGGGAAGTACATCCATTCTCGATGCTGAAAATCCACTTACTATACACATTTCTCCAATTCGTACGTGCTGATGAAAAACACTCATTCCTCCTATGAATGCACCGTATCCAACTTGACAATATCCGCCTAATGTCGCTAAATTTGCCATTATTACTTCATCTTCAAGTTTACAATTATGTGCAACGTGCGATGATGCCATCAGCATACAATGATTTCCTATTATTGTTTCTTTTCCCTCTCCTGATGCCCTATGTACCGTTACATTTTCTTTTATTATACAATTTTTTCCTATTATTGCTTTTGTTGGCTCATTTTTATATCCTAAATCCTGCGGTGCTGTACCTATACTTGCAAACGGCGAAATTATCGTTCCTTCCCCTATTTCACAATATTCAAGGTACGCATTTGCAATTACGTTAACTTTTTCTCCTATTATTACATTCTCTCCGATTACTACATTCGGTCCTATATTTGCACTTTCTGCAATTTTTGCACTTTCTGCAATTACTGCACTTTTATGTATTGTCATCTTTCCCTGCTTTCAACTATACAACTGAAAATAACATATCTGCTTCTACCGCAAGTTTTTCTCCTACATATGCTTTCCCATGTGCTTTTATTATCGGCCCTTTTATTTTTACCAGCTCTACCGTTATTTCAAGCCTGTCTCCCGGTCTTACCATCGCTTTAAATCTCGCTCCGTCTATTCCTGCATATACTACTAACTTCCCTTTATACTCAGGTAATGTCATTATTATTCCACATCCCATTTGCGCCATTGCTTCTAATTGTAATACTCCCGGCATTATCGGCTTTTTCGGAAAATGTCCTTGAAAAAATTCTTCATTAAATGTTAAATTCTTATACCCTTTTGCATATTGCCCCGGTACACACTCCGTTATTCTATCTATTAACAAAAATGGATATCTGTGCGGTATCATTTCCATTATTTGTTCTATATCAAATGATAAAATTTCTTCTCCCATTTACTGCTCCTTTAATATTTTATCTTTTAGCATTTGTGCCGTCTTATAATGCACTGTATGCCCTGCTTCTTTTACTATAATCTCTGCTTGCCAATTTAACGGATTCTTTCCTGTTAAATAAAAATCTCCTATTAAATCTAATATTTTATGTCTCACCGGCTCATATTCACTTCTCAGTTTCGTTGTGTATCCTTCTTCCGTTAACCCTACTGCATTATCTTCTTTCGCTCCTCTCGCAAATCCCATCATTTGCAACATTTTTAACTCTTTTAAATATCCGAATGTCCTCGCTTCACATACTTTTTCTATCTCGTCGGATTCCATTGATACCCATCTGTTCTTTAGCTCCGGATGTTTATAATTCACTCCGTATGTTATCCTTAATTTCTCTGACGGTAATACTACACAGTGTGTTTTTCCGTTTAAATAGTATACAGGCTCCTTTATTTTATATCTCTCCTTTTTCTCACCCTTAATTCCGGCTCTCTTGAATAACTCTACCCAAAATTTTGCACTTCCATCTCCTATCGGTATTTCATAATGGTCTAAATATATATCTAACGAATCTATTTGACATATTGCACACGCTGCCGTAATATGTTCCGTTAACATTACCTTTTTTACTTCTTTATTACCAAAAACTACACAATGATCCGTCGATATTACATTATCAATGTTACCTTCTACTACTCCACCTTCATAATGATATCTTATTCCTCTTTCTTCCGATGGTTTTATCTCTGCCGTACTTTCCTTCCCGGTCATTAATCCTACCGAACTGAATGCCGTTGCTTTCTTCAAAGTCGCCATTATCTTCAGCCTTCATTGTTTTCCACATCTGCATTTAATACTTTTTCATATGCACGGAATTTCTTTATTAGCTGCTCTGCTTTTTTCATTGTCTGTAACTGTCTTATAAATTCTTTCCTCGGTACTGCCGGCGCTCCTACTATTATCGACCTTTCCGGAAAACTCTTTGATACTCCTGCCTGTGCCATAATAATTGAGTCGCTGCCTACCGTAAGATGATCTGCTAATCCGGCTTGTCCTGCTATAACTACCCTGTCACCAATTACACAACTGCCTGCAATACCAGCTTGCGAAACTATCATACACGCTTTGCCTATTTTACAGTTATGACCTATCATTACTAAATCATCTATTTTAGTTTGATCTCCTATTTGCGTATATTCTATCGTTCCTTTATCTATACACGTGTTTGCTCCTATCTCTACATCATTTCCTATTTTTACTCCGCCTAATGACGGTATTTTATACACTATTTGCTCTTTATTTATATCTTTGATTTCTCCTTCCCTTTTTGCATTCTCTATATTATCCGGTGTCTCTGTTACAAAACTAAACCCATCAGCTCCTATGCTCGCTCCATGATTTATTATAACTCTGTCTCCAATAATGGTATCTTTGCCTATGTTCACTCCGGCATGTATTAAACAATCTCTACCAATTTTTACATTCTCCCCTATATATACGTTCGCTAATATCTTTGTATTATCACCAATTTCTGCTCCTTCATTTACTACTACATTCGGTCCTAACGAAACGTTCTTACCCAAATGCACCGTAGAATATACTACCGCACTAGGATGTATTCCTTCACCTGCTGTCGGTGCTTCATAAAATAATGTCAGTAATTTCATCATCGCTAATCTCGGTCTTGATACCTCAATAGAACTCATGTTCTCCGGTGCTGCTCCAAACGGCACTACCGCTATCTTCGCTTTCGTCTTCTCTAAATTCCCTATTTCCTCTTCATTTAATGCAAGGGCTAATGTTTCTTCATCCGCCATTAACGGCGGATATAACTTGCAAACTTTTACTTCTTCCTGTTTGTTTAAAATTCCGTCTGTTATCCGGGCTAACTCTTCCGCTGTATAGTATTTCATTAATTCACTCCATTTATTTTATTTTATTTTCTATTCTATTACTATAGCCAACAAAATACAAAATGTTTACATTCCTTGAAATTTAACTGTCACTACCTCTCTATGCTAAGTTTCCTTATTATTGATGTCGTCGATTTTCCAGGTACAAATTCTATAAATTCTACCCTGCCTCCATTTTTCTTTATAACTTCCGCCTCCGGTAACGTTTCTATATTGTAATCCGCTCCTTTTGTATGTACATCCGGCTTTATCTCCTCCAATAATTTTGATGGAGAATCTTCATCAAATAATACTACATAATCTACACTTCTTAATGCACTTAATACCTCTGCTCGGTCAATCTCATTATTGACCGGTCTGCCTTCTCCCTTTATACTTCTCACGGATTTGTCCGAATTTAATGCAACTATCAATATATCTCCGTATTTCTTCGTTTCTTCTAAATACCTTACATGACCTGCGTGTAAAATATCAAAACAACCATTCGTTGTTACTATTTTCTTCCCAGCTTCTCTTATTTCCGCTATTAACCCTTGTAATTCTTCTCTTTTTACCGGATTCCTCATTCTTTCACCTTTAAATTCTGAGGGAGAATAATTGCCTTCCTCCCTCTGACCTGTTCGCCTTGCTTTTACTTATTTCCTTCTTTTTTCATATTAGCCATTGATGGCATTACCTTTATCTGCTCTCTTATCTTCGCCTGTATTTCCTCAGGATTAAATGAGGAGTCCACGTATTCTATTTTTGCTTCCTTCTGTGCATCTGCTAAAAATTTTTGAAGAACTTTTATCTTTTCTTGATTTTCTAAATAAACTTTTATATCATCTTTTACTTTTTCAAATGGTTCAGTACCTGCTGCTACCCTGTCTTTAACTAATATGATATGATAACCGTATTGCGTCTTGACCAGTCCGGTCACAACTGATGGCTTTGCCTCAAATGCCGCATTTGAAAACTCCGGTACCATCTGATCCTTTGTGAAAAATCATAAATCCCCTCCTTGCTGAGCACTACCAGGATCATCAGAGTTCTCTTTTGCTAATTGCTCAAATCTCGATGGATCTTTCTTCACTTCCACTAATATTTTTTCCGCCTTTTGCTTTCTCCCTGCTATCTCTTTTTGTACCTGCTCTTCTATTTGCTCTTCCGTTAATTTATTCGACCCTTCCTTTGCCTTTATCAGTTCTCTTATCGTATCTTCATCCGCTGATATTAATATATGCGACGCTTTTACTTTGTCAGGATACTTGAATTTATCTATATTTGAATTATAAAACTTTTGTGCCGCTTCATCCGTTATATTCTTTAATGTTAATGAATCTACTAATTTCTGAATCTTTACCTCTTCTCTTAAATCTGACTTGAATTGCGATGATGTTATGTGACTCTGTTTTAATATTTCATTAAATTTGTCTTTTGAACCAACCTTGTCTATGATTTTCTTTAACTCTTGATTAATATCTTCATCTTTAACTTTTATTCCTCGTTTTTCTATTTCTTTATTTAATATAGTCTTAACTATAAGTTCATTTATTACTTTATCTTTTAACATTAAACCTATATATCCGTCTGCATTGTTTTTTACATCTACTCCCATCTGCTTAAATGTAGGATTTGATGCAAGCTTCTCAAATTCCTTTTCATACTGCTGCTTCGTTATCGCTTCTCCGTTTATCATTATTATCGCATCTTTACTATTATTGAATTTACAACCGGTAAATAATATTATCGACATTATTAGTGCAACAGCTATTTTGGTTTTTACGGCTTTCATTTATTTCTCCTTTTATTCTCTTTGTCTGTATTCAGAAATTACTTCAGTTATATAATAAAATAAATCCGACAACATGTTAAATAATTCTTTAAAATTTAATTGCATATTATTTAATATAATAACCATTTCCCCCTCTTCACAAGCTTTAGGGAGTTTTACCAGCTTAATATATCTTTTTATTTCTATAGGAAGCTTCCTGTATATCATTCTCTGCTCTGCCTCTGTATATTCCGAATATATCCTTATTCCTCCCTGCGTTTCCCTCACTCTTGTTATTCCTGCATTTGTTGCTCCTATTTTCAGCTTTATTAATTTTATCAGATTCTCAACAGGTTCCTCTAACTTGGAAAATCTATCTCTCCATTCTTTTACTATCATATCTAAATCTGTTATTGTCTTTGTTTCCGATATCCGTTTATATTCTATCATTTTTTGCTCTTCTGTACCAACCCATTCATCCGGTATATATGCCGTAATATTTATGTCTATTATTGATGACTTGTATTTCTTTTCTTTTATATTTTGCTGCTCCTTTATAGCTTCTTCCAACAATGAACAGTATGTATCAAAACCTACAGAAACCATTTTCCCATGCTGTTTTGTCCCTAAAAGATTGCCTATACCCCTTATCT
>CANQLA010000146.1 GCA_947624605.1 Candidatus Gastranaerophilales bacterium
AAAAGACTTGCTTGAATATTGCAAAATAACAAACACCAAAATATATGGACGGTTATTTTAGATGTCTAAAAAAGATGCTTTTGTAAATCAGAATAGTTTTAGTTTAAGCATTGTAAATATAGCACCGCCTGTATGGCGTGATTTTAGTGAATATTTAATATCCGAAGGATATTTTTATAGTGCGAATATTTTAGTTGGTTGTATATTAAATAAAGATTGCATTACAAGTTTAATAATGAATATACAGGATTCAAGAAGATGAAGTTGCAAAAGAAATAGAAACAAAATATGAATTTTTAACAAGTATATGTATTGAGTTTGAAAATATAGACAAAATTTTAGAATTTGTAAATATTACACAACAGCAGAAAATTTTTAAACAAAAAAACAAGTTACAGCTGAAAAGCATAAACAGTTTATAATATAGATTTTAACCAAACAACAAAAACAAATAAAAAATCCTATTAAAAAATTTTGATTGACATACTATAATTTAATATAATTTAAAAATAAAATTATTTAAGTTAACATGTATTATATTTGGAGGCAAGTATGTCTAAAATAATTATTATAAACGGAAGTCCGAGAAAAAATTTTAATACCGCACAATTACTGCATAGTGCTGAAAATGGAGCAAAACATTCAGGAAGTGATGTTGAATATTTTAACCTTATAGATATAAACTATAAAGGATGTATAAGCTGTTTTGCCTGCAAACGAAAAGGCAATAAAACTAACGGACTTTGTGCTTATAAAGATGAATTAACTCCTGTTTTAGAAAAAATATTGCAAGCTAATGCGGTAATAATCGGTACTCCTGTTTATTATTCCTATCCGACAGGTATGACAAGAAATTTGCTTGAGCGAATGATGTTTGCAGCAGGAACATATTTAAAAGATGAAAAATCAGGTTATACAAAAAGAGTTTTAGATAGAACTATTAAAATCGGACTTATATATACAATGAACTGTCCTGAAAATATGGCTGATACTTATAATTATAATACAATATTATCTGCTGATAAGATGTTTTTAAACCATATTTTCGGCTATTGTGAAGTTTTAAACGTATATGATACATATCAATTTAGTGATTATTCAAAATATGATATCGATTTATTTGATGAACGTCATAAAAGAGAAGTCAAAGAAAAAGAATTCCCGATATATCTTGATAAAGCCTATAATTTAGGTAAAAGGCTTGTTTTAAACTAAAATTATTACAAGCTTATTGTTTAAATATTATTCAAAAAAATCAGATTATTTAATCGTAATGAGTTTATCTACCCTGACAATAATCGACAGTGTTTTTGAAAAAATTTCTTTTTTTATTAAAATTTGACCTGTAATTTAGGTTAAGAGTTAATGTTTAAATACAAAAAATCAGCAATATTATTATTTTCAATTTTTGAAATATATTTTTTTAATTGGTTAATTTGAGTCTGACTAATATACTTGAAAGCCCCTTTTTTTAAACCGGTTAAACTTATACAGCCGTGCTGAATTCTTTTAAGAGATATAACAGGATGACCTGTTATATCTGCCATTTTTCTAATTTGACGGTTCATTCCCTGTCTTAATATAACAGTCAAAACAGTATTACCATTTTCAAATTCTTCAACCTGAGCTTGAGCATATGCTATTTTTCCTTTTTCTATTTCAATTCCTTTTGCCCAATGTATTAAATCATTTTGTTCAATTTTTCCTTTTACGCATACTCTGTATACTTTTGGAATTTTTATGCTCGGATGAGTCATTTTGTTAATTAAATCACCATCATCTGTTAAAATTAACAGTCCGGTTGATGCCTTGTCCAATCTTCCGACAGGTTTTAGATTTTGAACTTCTTTAGGTAAGATATCATAAATTGTTTTTCTGCCTTTTTCGTCGTGTTTAGTAGTTATATATCCGGCAGGTTTATAGTATTTGATATATGTATATTTTTCCTTTACAAAAATATGTTGACCGAAAATTGTAACCTTATCTTGATTTGATACTTCCCTGGAAAAATCTTTGACAGTTTTTTCATTAACTTTTATTTTCCCTTGTTCAATTAATTCATCAGCTTTTCGACGGGAACAGTATCCTGTCATGGCAATATACTTATTTAATCTTATTTTTTCACCGTTTTTCATTCTTCTATGATACACAATTCTGATAAAATCAGCAACGGTTATTTAAAAAAGTGCTTTTTAGGCTATTGAGCTGAGTAAATTTTATGTTAAAATTTTATAAAGGATTAATATATGCCGATTTATTTCTTTTACGGAAAAGAAGAATATATAATTTCCGGAGAAATCAATAAGTTAAAAAATAAACTTATTGATCCGGCTTTTATGTCTGTAAATTTTAGAATTTTTTATTCTCCAACAATGGATAATCTTATTGAAATATGCAATACAGCTCCTTTAATGTTCGGAAATATTGTCTCTGTTGTCCATTGTGAAAATTACTTTTTTAAACTTAAAAATAAAAAAATTGATTTTTCTGATGATCAAATAAAATCATTTGATTTTGCACTGAAAAATGTATCAGAATCAAATACCATAATTTTCGTTTGTAATATTGCAAGAGAGGATAACAAGAAAATAGATGCTCGAACAAAATTTTTTAAAGTTATAACAAGCCATGCAAACGTAAAAGAATATAATGAATTCAGAGATTACAGCAAAGAATTTAATTCATTTGCAATATCAATGCTTAAGGAAAAAAATCTAAAAGCTGATATAAAAACAGTCAATTATTTAACACAACAACTCGGAGTGAATTTAAGATTAATTGACAGTGAACTTGAAAAACTAAAAACAGCTGTTTATCCCGAAGATAAAATAACGATTAAAGATATTAATGAATATTGTTCTTTAAAGGAAAATTTTTTTGAATTTGCCGATTTAATAACAGGCACAGATAAAAATGCGATTTTAAAATATTTAGATGTAATTTTAGAAAAAAAACATCCCCTTGAAGTTATAGCTCTTTTACAAACAAATCTTCATAAACTTTTATATTTAAAAACTTATGAGAAAGAAAAAAGTGCAAAAAGACTGGCAGAAGAATTAAAAATGCCGGAATATCCGGTAAAGTTAATGCTCGAAAAAATAAGGAATATAGAGCTGAAAGAACTTAGTAATATAAAACATAATATAACACAAGCGGAATATAATATTAAGACAGGAAAGGTAAAAAATCCGGAATATTACCTTGAAACAGTTCTTATAGGAGGCTTTGAAAATGTTTGAGCAGTTAAACAATCAATATCCCACAATTTCCAAATTTTTTGAAGGGATGATAGCAAAAGAGAGAATTCCAAATTCTATAATATTATATGGAACAGATATTCAGGCACAATATTATTTTTCGTTATTATTGGCACGAGGAGCAAATTGTACTGGAGATAAGACAATTTCTTGTAATTGTCAAAATTGCAGATGGATAAATGCAAATGAACATCCTGCGGTCATGACTTTTTCAAAAATCAACTCAAAACCTGAAGGAGATGAATCAAAAACAGTAATTTCAGTCAAACAAATTGATATTATAAAAGATAAATTAATGATAACATCAGATTATCATCGTTTTTTTATATTTTGTGATGCGGAAATAAAAGCTGTCGAAGAAGAAGAAAAAAATATAACAGAAAGATATAATTTTAATATGAAGCTACCAGCTATTGAATCTCAGAGATGGTATCCGTATGGTCTTACAGAAAAATCTTTTCCGGAAGTTAGTGCAAATTCTCTTTTAAAGTCAATAGAAGAACCGCCTCAAAATGTTACATTTATATTCTTAACAGAAAATACGGAAAATATAATATCAACAATAGTGTCAAGATCACAAAAATTTTATGTTCCTAATTTTGAAAAAACGGAATATGATATTAATTTTCCTGTGAAAATATTTTTAAATTATCCGAATATTAACAGACAAGAGGCTATCAAGATTTCTGAATTTTTGTTGAAATATTCAAAAGATACCGGGAAATCCTTAACAAAAATAATATATACAATTGAAACATATTTAACAGAAATTATGAAAAATAATACAGATAATATATATATAAAAAATAAAATTTTTGAAGATATTTCAAAATTACAAAATGTAATGAAGATGCTTAAATCAAGTGTACGAGAACAGACTGTGGCAGATGAAGTCGGATATATTTTAACAAAATAAAAAAAAGACTTTTTCAATAAAATTATTAATGATATAATCACCATAAAACAGATAAAGAGGGTTATAAATGAATAAGAATCAATCACTGGGGATATTAATTGTAGCAGTATTGCTTATATTATCACTTGTATCAATGTTGTATAATGGTAATCCGTCAACGACAAAAGATTTGTCGTATTCGCAATTTATATCAATGGTAAAGAAATCAGAGATAAAATCAGTACAAATAGAACGAGATACATTAATAGCACATCCTGTAAAAGATGAAATTAAATCAGTATCGAAATTGCCTGTAAACAAATTGCAGATGGTTACATCGAAATTACAATATAAGGTAATAATACCGTTAAATGATAATAATTTATACAAGTTATTAGAGGATAACAATGTAGAAACATCATTAAAGAATTTTGATGATTCAGGAACACTTATCGGGATATTAAAGGCAGTAGCACCGATTTTCATAGTAATAATATTTTTAATGATAATGGGAAAGATATTGCAATCCGGCGGTTCTCAGGCGATGGGTTTTGGAAAGAGTAAAGCAAAGCTTTTAATGGATAATAAAGTAAAAGTGACCTTTAAAGATGTAGCAGGGATAGATGAAGAGAGGCAAGAACTGGAAGAAATAGTAGACTTTTTAAAGAATGGTGAAAAATACATGAAATTGGGAGCCAAGATACCGAAAGGAGTTTTACTGGTAGGATATCCCGGGACAGGAAAGACATTAATGGCAAAGGCAGTGGCAGGAGAAGCAGGAGTACCGTTTTTTTCCATTTCAGGTTCAGACTTTGTAGAAATGTTTGTAGGAGTAGGAGCATCAAGGGTAAGAGATTTATTTGAACAAGCGAAAAAACATCAGCCGTGTATAATTTTTATAGACGAAATTGATGCTGTAGGGCGGCAAAGAGGAGCTGGCATGGGCGGAGGTAATGATGAAAGAGAACAAACATTAAACCAATTACTTGTAGAAATGGATGGATTTGATGAAAATACAAACATAATAGTTTTGGCTGCGACGAACAGACCTGATATATTAGATACGGCATTACTTCGTCCCGGAAGATTTGACAGGCAGATATATGTACAAACACCGGATATAGGCGGAAGGGAACAAATACTTGAAGTTCATGCAAAGAATAAACCGTTGGCAGCAGATGTAGATTTAAAGACATTGGCGAGAAGGACGCCTGGTTTTACCGGCGCAGAT
>CANQLA010000147.1 GCA_947624605.1 Candidatus Gastranaerophilales bacterium
GAAGAAGAGATTAAGTAGCCCATAGGGTAGACTTTAGTCTGACAAAATATAAATAATAATTAAAAATATCAAAGAATTAAGTAAAAAATAGTGCAGGATAAGAACAAAGAAAATAAAAAATAAAGTTGGTTTAAAACCGACCTACGAGTTAATATGAAGTAAAAAAGGAGAGAAAATGAAAAAATCAGCATTAGTATTATGTTTAAGTTTATTAGTTTCAGGTGTTACATTTGCTGATACTACCACATCAAACCCTGCTCAAAGATTACAAGCAAGACAAAATGAAGCTCAACAAAAATTAGACGCTAAACAAGAGGCTGTCAATTCAAGTATTAATGCTAAAATTCAAAAAGCAAAAACTCACGGGAAATCAACGAAAAATCTCGAAAAGAAAAAAGCGGAAGCCAACAAAAAAATTAACAATAAAAAACAAGAATTAAACAGACGTGTTCAAGCTAAAAAATCAACTATAAATACAAATAAATAATTTTTTACTTATAAAAATCCAAAAGTGATTAAGTTTTTCAGCTTTTTATATCCTAATAACTTGCAGATATTTATACAAAAAATAGTCAAGATTGTTATATGCGTTATGATTTTTTGAGGAGACAGTAATTGTATTTTGAAAAATTATTAGAAATAAATCGACATATATTAAATCAATAAACATAATAAACTGTTAGAAAATGTCATTTTAGTATTTTTAAATTATAATGAAAAAAAAGAAACAAAACAGGAGCAAATTGTGAGCGGTAAGTATATACCTTTGTATACAAAGTACAGACCAAGAATTTTCTCTGATATAACAGGACAAGAAAGTACCGTGAGAGCATTAACAAATGCAATTGAGTCCGGAAGAATTATGCATGCATATTTATTCTGTGGACCGAGAGGAACAGGGAAAACGTCTTCTGCCAGAATTTTTGCTAAATCATTAAATTGTGAAAAAGGACCGACAATTGTTCCTTGCGGAAAATGTCCGGGGTGTTTGGATATTATTAATTCTACACCAATAGATGTTATCGAGATAGATGCAGCAAGTAATCGTTCCGTAGAAGATGCAAGAAATATCCTTGAAAAAGTTCAATATGCACCAATACACGGAAAATACAAAATATATATAATTGATGAAGTACACATGTTGACTACAGAGGCCTCAAACACTTTATTAAAAACGCTTGAAGAACCGCCTGAAAATGTAATCTTCATACTTGCAACCACTGAAGCTCATAAGGTTTTGGAAACTATAGTATCAAGATGTCAAAGATATGATTTTAGAAGAATCAGCACTTCAGATATAGTAAAAAGACTTGATTTTATTGCAAAATCGGAGAATATAAAAATTACTGATGATGCATTAATAACAATAGCTAAAAGTTGTGAAGGCGGTATGCGTGATGCAGTTGCTCTCTTAGATCAATTAAGTGTTTTAGGACAAAATCAATCTATCTCATCAGATGATGTTAACGAAATTTTAGGACAAATTTCATATGATAAGATATATGAAATTGTAGAATACATAAACTTTTCCAATACACAGCAAGCACTTAAAGTATTAAATGAAATACACAACCGCGGAAATGAGCCAAGTCGAGTTGTTTCAACACTAATACAGTACTTTAGGGATATGCTTATTTTAAAATCCGTTACGGACAAAAATTTAATTTTATCATTAACTAAGATTAATGAAATAATTTTTGATAAGATCAAAATTCAAAGTGAAAAATTTGATGTAAAAACAATAATATATTTTGAAGACAGATTAGCGTACCATTTTGAACGTATTAAAGAAAATACAAACAAATATTTATGGGCAGAACTTTGTATAATTGATTTAGCAACTTCTTTTAAAGTTTCAAAGGTCGAAGAATTAGAAAAAAGAATTACTGTTTTAGAAAGTAAAATATTCAACGGAGAAATTAATATTATTCATCAAAATGATAATGCAGCTGTAAATGAAAATACGGATAAAACAAAGGTAGTTGATAATACGAATAAATATAAAGATTTAAAAGAAGACATCGTTTATCAATCAACTTCTAAAGACAATACATCAAAATCAACATCAGATACAGGAAACAATCAAATAACAAAAAATTCAACACAACAATCACAAACAGATGATATATTGGATATATGGTTAAAAATTGCAGGAGATATAAAAGGTCCTGCGAAATTTTTCTATTCAAAATTGGCAAAACCTATAGAAATTAATAAAAATAGAATTATAATTGCTTTTTCGGAAGAAGGCGGAGCAAAAGGTGCAAATGAACCTTCAAGAAAAACATTACTTCATCAAGCCGCTTGCAAATATTTTAATGTTGAAGATATAGAAATTGTTATAAGAACAGGCGTATTTCAAAACTATTCCAAAAGTGATACATTTTCTACAAAAAAAGCAAACACAACATTACAGAATGCAGAAAATTTACCAATTGCATCAAAAGAGTATGAAACTACACATAAAATCGAAAATGAAACCCAAAATAATTTTGAAGAATCATCTCAACAAGACGAAGATAAAACAGAATCGTTTAATTCTGAAAATATTGGTACAGACAACAATTTAAATTTTCCAAAAACTAATATAAAAGAAACCGGGTCAGATAATACAGCCGTAAATATCGATGATATTTCAGATACCGCAAAAAATATACTAGAATTATTCAGCGGTAAGATTACAGATTTTTAATGATTTTTTATTGCTCTTTGAATATCTCTGTTTTGACTTTTTTTGGTTAAATCTTCTCGTTTATCATAAAGTTTTTTTCCTTTAACAAGAGCTATTTCAATTTTAGCAAATCCGTTTTGAGAAATAAATAACTCTAAAGGAACTATTGTATAACCCTCTTTTTTAATTTTTCCGGTTATTTTAAGTATTTCTTTTTTATTTAAAAGAAGCTTTTTTTTTCTATCGGGATTCTTATTGTATCTGTTACCTTGTTCGTAAGGGCTAATATGACAATTATAAAGCCATAATTCACCTGCATCAATTTTTGCAAAACTGTCTTTTAAATTTACCGAACCTTTGCGAACAGATTTGATTTCAGTACCGAAAAGAACTATTCCTGCGGTAAATTTATCAAAAATGAGAAAATCATGAAAAGCTTTTCTGTTAACAGTAACTGATTTTATTGTCATAAACGAATTATAACAGCAAAAAAGGTTTATGCAAGAGTATTAAAAACGAATATTTAATATTATTACAAAATTCAGAGAAAGATATTTTTATGTTAAATTTCATGAAAACATAAAAAAAAATATTTTTTTTTTTAAATAATTTTTGTATAATGAACTTGAGGAAGTTTAACTATGGAAAATAAAAAGGTTATATCAGTAGTCCTTGCAGCGGGCAAAGGTACAAGGATGAAATCAAATTTACCAAAAGTTCTTCATCCTATATATTCAAAACCGCTTTTAGGATATGTAATAGATGCAGTAAATGGAACCGGCTTAATAAGAGAGAATATAGTAATTGTTGGACATGGTGCGGAAGAAGTAGAAAAATTTGTAAAAGAATACACAAATAATGCAATATGCAAACTACAAACTCCACAAAGAGGAACAGGAGATGCAGTAGCAAAAGCAGAGAGTTTGTTAAAAGAATTTAAAGGTACAGTACTTGTAGTATGCGGCGACACACCGTTAATACGAAGTGAAACACTGAAAGACTTCATCGAAACCCATGAAAAAAACAAATCGGCATTAACAGTGATGTCTGCAATATTTGATAATCCTGCAAATTATGGCAGAATAGTCAGAAATGAAGATGGTTCATTAAAGTGTATAACAGAAGAAAAAGATGCAGACAGTACAATAAAACGAATTAAAGAAATCAATGCAGGTATATACTGTTTTGATAAAGAGGTTGTTTT
Source organism: Candidatus Gastranaerophilales bacterium (assembly GCA_947624605.1). Taxonomy (GTDB): domain Bacteria; phylum Cyanobacteriota; class Vampirovibrionia; order Gastranaerophilales; family Gastranaerophilaceae; genus RUG841. The sequence goes on from CANQLA010000147.1 coordinate 3,876, forward strand.
CCCATTATTTTCAGAACTAAAATGCAATAACGCACAAGGAGAATATTACCTGACAGATATAGTTGCAAAAGTTATAGAAAAAGGAATGAAGGCAGAAGCATACACATTAAAAAATAATGAAGAAATATTCGGAATAAACTCTAAAACAAATTTAGCCCAAGCAACAAAAATTTTAAATGCCAGAACTAATGCAAAGTTAATGGAAGAAGGAGTCACAATCGTGGATCCGGAAACAGTATACATATCTCCGGATACTGCTATTGGCAAAGATACAATAATTTTCCCCAATGTATACATATCAGGGAAAAATACAATCGGAACAAATTGTAAAATCGGACCTTTTGCCCATATAAGAGATGGTGCAGAAATAGGCAACAACGTAAGAATAGGAAATTTTGTAGAGATAAAAAAATCAATAATTAAGAGCAATACAAATGTATCACACCTTAGTTACATAGGTGACAGTGAACTTGGAGAGCATGTAAATATAGGAGCAGGAACAATTACGGCAAATTACGATCCGGTACTTAAAACAAAAACCAAAACAATAATAAAAGACGGAGCAAATACTGGTTCAAATTCAGTACTTGTAGCCCCTGTAACAATGCAAGAGAATTCAATGTGTGCAGCAGGTTCGGTAATTACAAAAGATGTAGAGGCTAATGCATTAGTGATAAATCGGGCCCCGTTAAAAATATTCAAAGATTGGGTTACAGAAAGATTAAAGAAAGGTGAATCCGGAGGAAAATAATGGAATTAAAATCTGTATTTCCGCAAGGAAATGAATCAATCAATCCTACACACGATATTAAGTTATTTGCAGGAAGAGCAAATCCTAAATTAGCTGAAGAAATTGCAGAATATTTAGGAACAACTGTAGGACCTATGGTAATAAAAAACTTTGCTGACGGAGAAACTTATGTTCAAATACAAGAAAGTATAAGAGGAGATGATGTATTCATCATTCAGCCGGTATGCACTCCGGTTAATCAAAATGCAATGGAATTGCTAATAATGATAGATGCTTTTAAAAGAGCAAGTGCAAAAACAATAACGGCTGTCATCCCGTATTACGGATATGCAAGACAAGACAGAAAAACAACCGGCAGAGAAGCTATAACAGCAAAATTAATGGCAGATTTGTTAACAACGGCAGGTGCCAATAGAGTATTGGCATTAGATTTACATTCCGGTCAAATTCAAGGATTTTTTAACATATTAGTAGATAACATTTTCGCAACACTTGTCCTTGTAGACTATATGAAAAAGAAAAATTTTAATCCGGATGATTTATGCGGAGTAAGTCCCGATGCCGGAGGAGTCAGAAGAGCGAGATACTTTGCTAAAGAGATGAAATGTCCTCTTGCAATTGTTGATAAAA
>CANQLA010000148.1 GCA_947624605.1 Candidatus Gastranaerophilales bacterium
CTCTTGCTCTTGCCCTAATCGCCTGTTCCACTCCATATTCTCCGGTGGATATAACTACAAGAAAAAGATATGAAACTCTAAAAATTACAGAATCGTTTTAAAAGCTGATAAAAACTTCTCATGGTAATTTTATACTTTCCCAACCATAAAAATTCAATCTCGTGTCAGTTGAACGGCTTTTGAACGGTATGCCCAGGCAGTGTGTGAAGTCAAAAAATGACTTTTGGTGAAAAAGGCATTTTTTAGACGAAACCGTTCTAAGGCGACGTAGGATAATCGAGTCTGCGAAACCGACTCAGGTTGAGCAAAGACGAGATACCCACAGGAGCAAAAATTGAATATATCTGAATAATAATAAAAATTTTAAGGAGTAAAAAATTTATGACAAAAACATTAAATTTACCGTCAGGAAAAATTGCAACACTAAAAAAAGGAAAAGGTCACGATTTGCTTCAAGCACAAATGAAAGCAAAAACCTCAGAGGAAATTCCCTATGCACTAATCGCTGAACTTACTGAAATTAACGGACAAGCTCTCGTTTATGAGGATATTCTTGATATGGACTTAGAAGATGTTATTGCACTTCAAAGTGAAATTTCGGGGAAGTTTCAGACTGCAAAAACAACAGAAATACAGCAAACGGAAATAATCCAATCTGCCTCCCCGACAGTCAAAGCATAATTCACTTAAGCAAAACAACAGGGTGGCAATACTCTGAAATATGCGAAATGCCAATCCCTGTCCTTGCTTATTGGTGCAATCAAGCCATAAAGTACACAAATAATCGAAACGAGGAAATCGAAGAACAATGCTCGACACAATGATAACGAGAAAATCAAGAAAATATCAAAAATTTATTTTTGAGTATTTTCTTGATGCCGAGTTAAAAGACTGTCCTCTCCGAATAAAATCTACGAGGTTTAATCAATGATGGACAGTCTTATGAAAGTATCATTAACCCTTGTTGCCTTTGACAAAATGTCGAGGGTTATACGTGATGCGGTAAACAAATCTAATTCTGAGTTTGATAAACTTCAAAACAAAATCAACAAAACATCTGAATCCCTTGATAAGTTAGGTCAGAATATGGCAAAACTCGGTGCAGGTTTAACTGCAACAGGCGGAGCATTGGCATATAAACTTGGAATTGCTGAGGCAATCCCTGAAGCTATTTCATTAGAACATCAACTTCGAGAATTAGGAAATGTCGGACAATTATCAGCAGAACAATTAAAAAAAATGGATGACAGGCTCGGTCAAATTTCAAGATATACAAACCAATTCAGAAGTGAAATTACAGAAGCTTTAAATGTTCTTGTTGCATCAGGTATTGATCCGACAGCGGCACTTGATTATATGAATGTAATCGGTAGGACTGCAACGGCAGCACAAGCAGAGATTGTTGATATTTCAAAAACAGCATTCGCTGTTACAGATAATTTAAAAGTAAATGTTAATGATTTGGGTAAAACAATGGATATGCTTGCTCAGGCAGGTAAAGAGGGCAGATTTGAATTAAAAGATATGTCTGCTGCATTCCCGAGTTTAACCGCAGGAGCCAGTATGCTCGGTATGAGAGGTGTTCCGGCTGTTGCTCAATTGGGTGCAGCTTTACAGGTTGCAATGAAAGGTGCCGGCTCTGCTGCCGAAGCTGCCACAAACTTTGAAAGTTTCTTGCAAGCAATAACATCCCCGATGGCTGTTAACAGATTTAAGGAATTATACGGTGTTGATTTACCTCGTTTCTTAAATAAGGTTATAGAAGAACAAAAAGACCCGATTGAAGAAATGGTTATGTTAATCAATCGCCTTACAGGCGGTGATGTATTTGCGGTTTCTGAAATCTTCAGGAATAAAACGGATTTAAATTTCTTGAAACCAATGATGCAAAACTTGGATGAATACCGAAGAATTAAAGCATCGGCTCTTGGTGCTGACGGCATTATGGATGAAGATTTTAATCACATGATGGAAACTACAAACGAGCAATTTAAACTTTTAAAAATCAACATGAAAGAGTTAGTATTCCCTCATTTGCACAAGCCGATTGAAAAAATAAACGAAATTCTGACAAAGATAAATAAAAATCCTGTAATGCAAAAAGGTTTATTTTCTGCAATTATTGGTACTATCGGAACAGGAATTGTTTTAACAACTCTTGGAACTGCAACGATTCTTGTCGGGAAATTAGTCAAAGGATACGGTGAATTTTTAGGCTATGCAAGAGATTTAACTCCTGTTTTAGCACAAAATGCAATTAAACTTTTGAATTTTATGGGGTTAAATACTACTGTTCATAATTTAACTTATGGAAGAAAAATTATGAAGGCAGGAAATCCTCTCGGACTTGATATGTCAAACTTCTCGATTAAAAACGGCATCTTTGCCGATATCAGAAGAATAGATAAAAATATGCGTGCAGGAATAATTAACGGCTTTAAAGAACTTCCAAGCAATATTGCAAAATCAGCCGTTGCTCTTAAAGATTGGGCAATAACATCTGTTAAAGCATTTCCGACAAATTTTTCAAACGGTTTAACAGCGTTCAAAAACGGTTTTTTAGGAATACCAAATATGATAAGAAATGCAATTGTTGCTTTTCGTGCATTCTCTTTAACTCTGCTTACTTCCCCAATTGGTTGGATTTCCCTTGCCATAGCAGGAGTAGCATTTTTGATTTATAAGTATTGGAAACCAATCACCGCATTTTTTAAAGGTGTATGGCAAGGTCTTAAAGAGGGATTACAGCCTTTAATGCCGTTATTTAAAAGAATGGCGGCAGCTTTAGAGCCGATTATTAAACCTATTCGTGCAATTGTTGATTGGTTCAAAAAACTGATAAAACCGGTTGAGGACACGGGCGGAGCGGCAGAAAATATGGGAGTCCGTTTCGGCAAAGCCATCGCAGGAATTATTGTAAAATTTGTCGAACTCATCACAAAAGCCTTTGAATGTGGTGCAAAAATTACATCAATGCTTGCTGAGGGAATAATGAAAGGAATTGCAAAGGTTAAAGACTGTATTGCAAAAGTTTCTCAAGTTATCAGAGACCACCTCCCTCACTCTCCTGCTAAAGTCGGACCGCTTAAAGATTTACACAAAGTGAAAATTGTTGAAACTATTGCTTCAACTATAAAACCACTCCCTTTGCAAAATGCAATGAATAAATCTTTATCGTTCTTTAAATATGGTGCAAATACAGTCGTAAGAGGAGTAAATTCTGCAACAGCTCCAATCACAATTCATTACAGTCCAACTATAACTTGTACAGGAAGTACTACTAAAGATGAATTCAAAGAAATGCTCAAAAAACACAAAGAAGAAATTTTAAAAATCTTTCGTGATGAACAAGACAGAAAATTAAGGACTATTTATTAATGTTCGCACAATTAGGAGACATAAAATTTGAATTAATAACCTACTTTAACGGTTTAAACGAGAATGTTTCATATAATTATGCTCAACACGAGAGAATTGAAAACAAACCAATTCTACAATTCATAGGCAAAAATCTTCAAGAAGAAAATATTAAACTAAACTTCCACAGAAATTTCTGTATCCCTGAAGATGAGATTAAAAATTTAATAGAAGTTGCTGATACAGCAACTCCACTTAAATTTATCAAAGGCAATGGTGATTACCTCGGAGTATTTGTCATTGAAGAAATCGGAAAAACTGTTGAACAGGCATCTGCTGAGGGTGATTTGCTTTCAATTCAAGTCGATTTAAGACTTCGTGAATACACAGGAAAAATCCCCGAAGATGATGAAACCGAGAAAGGCTTTAAGAAAAAATGACAGAGTATTACAGCTATATTACAAAGGACTCCGACCGTTGGGATTTAATTGCATATCGGTTTTATAAAAACCCGACAATGTATGAAGAGATTATTAAAGCAAATCCTGATGTCCCGATTGAACCAATCCTCCCTGCCGGAATAAAACTTAAAATCCCTGTCTTTGATAATAGTGAAACGATAAAATTCGACCTGCCTCCTTGGAAGAAATAAAAAAATTAAATGCACATTGATAATTTAATAAATATTGATTTCTATTTAAAAAAGATCGCTATGAGTTCCGGTAATAACTAATGTCAAAATTAAAATATCTTCTTTAATTTTGTATATTAAAAGCCAATCAGGTTCTATATGACATTCTCTATATCCTGAGTAGTTACCTGATAATTGATGATCTCTGTATTTTTCAGGTAATATACTGCCGTCAGCTAATAAACTTATTACTTTTGTAAGTTTAGTTAAATCTTTTCCACGCTTTTTCATAAGTTTTACTGAACGTTTCATTTCATTAGAGTAAATAATTTTATACATATTAATCTTCTTCAAGCATTGAGTTCACAGCTTCTTCCGCACTGTTATACGGTTTTGAAAGTCCTATTCCTTTTTCAACATCTTCAATAGCTTTGATTGTATTTTCATTTAGCTTATTTAATGTAATCGAAAACGGAATACCTTGCTCTCTTACTACTGTTTTAACAAAAATACTCAAAGCAGTAGACATAGTTAAACCTAATTCGGAACATAAACTCTCAAATTGTTTTTTCAAATCTTCATCAATTCTGATACTTATATTCGTTTGTGGCATTTTACACCTCGTTGTCTGTACATTGTAATAACAGTATAACATGTTGTTGATACAAATTCAATGTTTGTTTAAAAATTCAGAAAATAAACAATGCTAATCATAATATTTGAAGAATCGGAAACCATTAAATTTGATTTACATCCTTGAAAGAAATAAAAAAATTAAATGCACATTGAAAATTAAATAATTACTGTATATCTATATTTATGATATTATTTCTATATTTTGCACATTAAAATAAGTAAAATATAAAGGGAAATACCGTTAGAGCCTTCCATTAGCACAACATAATTTGGTGGAGATTAAGCTAAGAAGGGAGGTGGACACTATGAGCATGAAGTTACTAATAAAAATAGTAGCACTGATCCTGCTACTATTTTTAAGTTCTTTATCTGCTCAATAGAGAACGGTGGACTGAGTATGACCTGACCGTTGTACTCAGGTTCCCTATATATTTATTATTATTTATATACCCTTTTTTGTCAATTGTATAACATCATTATTTAAAATTCAGTAATTATTTAATCTTATTCTTTGAAAGATTAAATAGTATGCTAATCCCAATATTTGAAATATTTTATAACAATAAAA
>CANQLA010000149.1 GCA_947624605.1 Candidatus Gastranaerophilales bacterium
GTTGAACTTATAACTCCTCTGTTTTTCTTAGATAGAATTAAACAAATGAAATTTCTCGATAATGTCAAATTTGCACTATTCGTTGATGCCGGTAAATTATTTAATTCAAGTATAAGCGATGTTATATACAACAGACCCGGTTATGGTATTGCTGCCGGCGGCGGTATAAAAGTATTTGTGCCGGGTGTTGGTCCTTTAAGCATAGATTACGGTTATCCGCTTACTAGTGTCGGTCGCGGCAACAGTAAGGGTGCTTTTACTTTTGGTATCGGGGATTTATTTTAATGTGTGATGATTTCCTTAAACTTCATTTTCTCTGCATTGATGATGTTGATAATTTCGCAGAAAAATTTGCCAATATTGTCCGACATACCGGTGCTTTCGTCTGTCTGCACGGTGATATCGGTTCCGGTAAGACTGCTTTTACAAAATTGGTTTGTAAACATCTCAACGTAAAACAAAAAGTTACAAGTCCGAGTTTTGTTATTCTTAACGAATATAAAAGCGGTATGATTCCTGTTTATCATTTTGATTTGTACAGACTTGAAAAAGAGGGCGTTTCTACCATTGCAAATGAACTTTCCGAATATTCCGAAGGAAAAATTTTAACTATGGTTGAATGGGCCGAGTATTCTTCTAAATATGATTTACCATTTGACAGACTGATTATTAATATTTCTTATTTGACTCAGTCTGAACGCGAGTTTATAATTACGGCTGAAGGCGATAAATCGTTAAAAATTTTGGAACAATTGGTTTTGTTATGAAAATACTTACTTTTGATACATCTTTAAATAAAACATACATTACTTATGGCGAAAATGAAAATATTCTTTTTTCCAAATCTGTTAATTCAAGTTCTGAAAAATATCATAGTGCATTTTTAATTCCGGAATTGTTAAATCTGTTTAAAAATAAAAATATTTCTTTTCAAAATATCGATGCAATCGGTATAAATTCAGGACCGGGAAGCTTTACCGGTATTAGAATTTGTGCGGTTATTGCAAGAACCGCTGCTCAGCAAACAGGCTGCAAAGTCGTTTGTGTCCCTTCTTTAGAAATTCTTTCAAAAATCAATTCTGAAACTAAAAACACTCTTGTTATTTCAGATGCAAGAAAACATAAGGCTTATACCGCAATATATGATATTTGCGGCAACACCTTAAAATATCCGTTTTTAACAGATATTGATGATTTATTTGATATTATTAATTCTGGTGATTTCGCAATTGTAACAGATAATACAATGTGCAATTTCCTCTCTGAAAAACAAATAAAATCAATTAACTGCGAAGCGGAAGATTTTGAACTTGGTAAATATCTCTACCAAATTGTTTTTAAAAAATTAGTAAATGAACAAGACGATTTTCACTGGGCTAAGGCTAAACCATTGTATATTCAGCCTCCTTCAATTACTTTGTCTAAAAATGCAGGTGTATAATGTTTTATTTTTCTAGAATATCTCCTTTAGGTTGTTTATTGTGGACTATATTCCTTGTATGGTTATTTTTTAAGCTAAAATTATATTATGTGATTTTTTTTATTATTATACTCGCTGCTGCTTATAATTTATACCTAAAAACCAAAAATAAAATTCAATCACACATAGAAAATAAAGAACGTAACTTTGAACCTGAAATAGGCGAAGTGTATAAAGTTTGTGCTTTTTGCGGGAAAGATGTTAAACGTTCTGCTAAAATTTGTCCTCATTGTAAAAATAATCTTGATTAAATTTCTGTATGAAGAAAATTTCTATATTGTAATGCTTGTGAAATATGATTATAATTTATTTCTTTTGAGTTGTTCAAATCTGCAATTGTCCTTGAAAGTTTTAAAATTCGGTCGTAACCCCTGCCTGAAAGATTAAATTTTTTTCCTGCCGTTTTCAAAAAATCCTCACAATCATTATCTAATTTACAAAAATCTTTTATTAGTTTTGGAGTTAATTCGGAATTTGTGTATATTCCATAGTCTTTATACCGCAAATTTTGTATTTCTCTTGCTTTAATCACTCGTTCTCTTATTTTTTCAGAACTTTCACTTTCAAAATTTTTATTTATTAATTCCTCAGTTTTTAATCTTGGAACTTCAATTTGAATGTCTATTCTGTCAAGAAGCGGTCCTGAAATTTTTGAACGATATTTTTGAATTTGAAATTGCGTGCAAGTACATTGTTTTTCACTATCTCCAAAATATCCGCACGGACAAGGATTCATTGCTGCTGCCAAAATAAATTTTGCCGGATATTTAATGCTCATTTGTGCTCTGGAAATTGAAACTTCTCCGTCTTCAAGGGGTTGTCTTAAAACTTCTAAAACTTGACGGGGAAATTCAACAATTTCGTCTAAAAATAAAATTCCTCTGTGAGCAAGAGTAATCTCTCCGGGTTTTGGGTTAGAGCCTCCGCCTATTATACCTGCCGAAGATGCTGTATGGTGTACTGTTCTGAATGGTCTTTGCGTTATTAAAGGATGCTTCGCATCAATTAGTCCTGATATACTGTATATTTTAGTTAATTCAATTGCTTCTTCCGGAACCGGCGGCGGAAGAATTGTTGCAAGACATTTCGCCAATAATGTTTTTCCGGAACCGGGCGTTCCGGACATTAATATATTGTGTGAACCTGCTGCTGCTATTTCCAGTGCTTTTTTAGCTTTTAATTGCCCTTTTACGTCTTTAAAATCATAGATAAATTTCTGTGTGCTGTTTTTCATATATTCAAAAATATCGGTTTCTATTCGTTTCAATGGTTTATATTCATCCGGTTCATCCGCAAAATGTGCTGCAATATCTCTTAAATGTTTTGCGGGATATATCTCCGTATCCTTTATTAATGATGCTTCTTTTCCGTTTTCGTACGGTACTATTATCTTTTTTATACCCTGGTTTTTTAATCCGGCAACTAACGGTAAAATACCGTTTACGGCTCTTATCGAACCGTCAAGGGATAATTCTCCTATGAATGCATATTCTTCTGTCTTTTCGTATCTTAAGTATCCGTTAATACATAAAATCCCTAACGATATCGGTAAATCATAACTGCTTCCTTCTTTTTTTATATCAGCAGGGGCTAGATTTATTATGATTTTTTTTGACGGAAAAGAAAATCCGGAATTTTTTATTGCAGAACGTACTCTTTCTTTTGCTTCCGAAATTGCCGTATCAGGAAGTCCTACTATTACCATTGACGGAAGCGAATTGTTCATATCTGTTTCTACTGTTATTTTATGACACGTTAACCCTATTAGTACTCCTGTGTTGATGTGTGTTACCATCTTTTCTCCATATTTTTAATGTATTTTGTATAAACATTTTAATTGTTCATAATAATCAAGTTTTATTTTATCTTTTTTACATCTGTTTTGTATATTTTCAATCATTTTTTTCATATTTTTTGTAATAATTCTGCCGTTTTTCTTGAACCACTCTCTTTCAACGTCTAAAACAACAGCTTTAATACCTTTTTCTATAGATAAATCATACCATTTATTTATTTCTTCCATTGTATCGTTTACTTGAGGAATTATTATATATTTTGACCAGACGCAGCTTTGTCCTTCTACAGCTGATTTTGCATACCTTTCTATATTTGTTATTACTTTTTCAAAACAAGGTACATTTTTTATCTTTTCAAAAACTTCTTTTGTCCCTGAATCAATAGAAATAAAAAGATTTGTTTTTGTATTTTCCAAAAGGTTTTTTATTCCTTCGGAAAACTTAATGCCATTTGAATTTATTATAAAATTTTGCATTCCGTTTTTTATACACAAATCGGTTATTTTATCAAAATCTATCATTAAAGCCGGTTCTCCGCCTGCAAATTGAATATATCCGTATAGAGAATCTTTTAAAAGTTGTTTATCAAATAATTCTTCAAATATAGGTAATAATGACTTTTCTTGAAATCCATCCGTAGACCAGCAGTCACAATAACAGCATTGACTGTTGCAATTTATAAAAGAATTTATATCTACAAATCTGAAAGTATAATCCTCTTTTATCTCTGCGGTTTCTACTATATGAGAACAACCTGTGCATCTTTCGGGAGGATTCCCTGATGCTATTTGTGCTTGCCATTGTTTCTTCTGCTCAAAAATTTTTTCCCAGTCTAAATTTTTATAACTGTTTGAAAGAACAGGCATTCCTCCGCCTTCATGAGCACTTTTACAGCAAACATATATACTTTTTTGACCAAAATTTATTCCGCTGTCTATATAATCACATCTGTATAATTTTGTCATATTTACCTCTGTTTTTCAAATTATAACACGAATATATGCTGTTAGGATAATATTCTCGTTTGAAAATATATTACAAATATTTAATATTTTTTTTATTTTAAAGCAATTTTTTTTAATAAAAATACTTTATATAACTGTAAGAGGATATTTAATGGCTTCAATATTTGTATTGAGCCGATAAAACGGTTTTTTTATTCTCTCTCTCATAATATCCTCGTGTTTATTTGATGTTTGCATAGCTTGCAAACCTTTTTTTTGTCTGTTTATTTAATCACAACCTTATTTCAAAAAGCCGCATCTTGAACACTCACTTGATTTATAACATCTTTTATAATAACCGTTGAAAAAATACCGTCTAATGCTTGATTTACCATATGTTCATTCAAATTCAAATAACAAATTCCCGGCTTTCCACCTTTTGTCTCTCATCAAATAACAAATATATTTTGCTTTTAGTCTTTTGTACATTTTTTTAACTGATTTATAAAGCTCTTTATCGGTTAAACCGTCATACTGTAATGATTCAAAATTAATCTTAACTACATTTTCCTGCTTTATATTTTGAGATTTCAGATAATCGGCGAAAAGTTCAAGCAAGGAAGATTTTTCGCAGCGTCTTATACCGGTTATTACTTTTATTAAGTCTTTATCTTTGAAATTAATTAATTGATTTTAAAATACCGGACGATTTATCATATAAATATTGCTTTATGATAAAATGAAAGATTTTTCTTATGGCTTAAAAACACATTTAATTGATGAATTAAATACAACCCCTATTTCAATAAATAAGGTTCAACGAACAATAGAAAAAGGTATATCGGAAGTTGTTAATCAAACATTTAAAGCAAATAAACAACCGGTAACTTTGGCT
>CANQLA010000150.1 GCA_947624605.1 Candidatus Gastranaerophilales bacterium
AAAAAGCAATTCGTGAAATTAAAGACGGATCTGCAAATTTCCAACTCTTAGAAGTTATGGCTTGTCCGGGAGGTTGTGTAAATGGCGGAGGTCAGCCTACAAGCTGTCAAGATGCAAAAATTAAAGAGGAACGTGCTGAAGGTTTATATGAAGAAGACAGCAGTCTTGAATACAGGCATTCGCATGAAAATCCTGATATAATCAGATTATATAAAGATGATTTGGAAAAACCGGGTTCTCATAAGGCACATGAACTTTTGCACACTACATATAGAAATATGTTTACAGGTTCATATAAAGATATCAAATAATACATTTTTATATAAACTTTTCATTTAAAAGCAGACTTTTTAAAAGTCTGCTTTTTTGTGCTTTTAGTATTGAATTTTTCAGCTTTAAAATCATTTCCTGTTATAAACTTTTCTTGTAAAAAAGATTAAGATGGTTAGTGTCACTATAAATGCGGATATTTTTGCATTTTGTGCAGACATATTGAAGCCTATTTTTTCATAAAAAATATAGGTAAAACATACCATAGACATAAATAATGCCGGAATTAAAGATATTAAATAAAAACGTCTTTTCTTCTTTAAAAACAGACTTATTGCCCAAAGAGTAATCATTGCAAGGAATTGGTTTGCCCAACCAAAATACATCCACAATTTTGTAATATCTGTCATAGTAAAAGAAATTCCTATAGACAATACCAATATACTTAACATTAATCTTTTTGTCAGATTTGTTTGATTTATTTTAAAGAATTCGGAAATAGTAAGTCTTGCAGAGCGGAAAGCGGTATCTCCGGAAGTAACAGAGAGAATAACAACAGATAAAACAGTTAGTTTTGCACCAATATTTCCTAAAAAAGATTCGGAAATTTTTGCAACAACACCACCTTGTCCCAATGTTGTAACGGCATTCAGATAAGCAGATTGGTCATGGAAAAAAGCAATTCCCAAAGTTGCCCATACAAGTGCAACAAAACCTTCCAAAATCATTGCTCCGTAAAAAACTGTCCGACCTTGCATTTCATTACAAAGGCATCTTGCCATAATTGGGGATTGAGTTGAATGAAAACCGCTTATTGCACCACAGGCAACAGTTATAAACATAAGCGGAAATATCGGCATATGTTGCGGATGTAAATTAGTAAAAGTTTCTTGAGCAAACCAAGAACCATTCATTCTGAATAAACAAATCAATAATGATATTGTTACCGCTATCAAAAGCAATGCAAAAATCGGATAAAATCGACCGATTATTTTATCTACCGGAAGCAGGGTGGTTAAAAAATAATATCCGAATATTACTATTGTCCATATTAATACGTCAGAATCAAAAATATTTGCAAGCATTTTTGCCGGATTAAGTGCAAAAACCGCTCCTACCAATATTAAAATTAATACTAAAAATAACATAAATATAACTGAAAAATTTTTACTTAGAATTTTTTTTACTAAAAAGTCTATCGTTTTTCCTTTATATCTTACCGAAAACATTCCTGATAAATAATCGTGTACTCCTCCTGCAAAAATTGAACCGAAAACTATCCATAATAAACAGACAGGTCCGTATACCGCTCCTAAAATTGCACCAAAAACCGGTCCCAGTCCAGCTATATTTAAAAATTGGATTAAAAATACTTTCCATACAGGCAATGGAACAAAATCAACATTATCTGTATATTTAACTGCCGGTGTTTTGTTTTCTTTGCAGGCACCAAAAGTTTTTTCTACAAAAGTTCCATATAATAAATAACCTAATATTAAAAGAAAAACCGATAAAATAAAAAAATACATATTTACTTCCTCAATATATTAACATATCAAAATTTGCAATATTTGTCAAAATCAACTTTAGATTGCTTTGGCTTCATATATTGCAACTTGGTGTGATAAATTTATTGTTTATTTTTTTCATCAGAAGCTAATATTATTTTTAAAATTGAATCAGGTTTATCTACTTCTCCGTTTAAAATTTTACTTCCTTTTTTTATATTATCTACAAATTCCATTCCTTCAATAACCTGCCCCCAAACGGTATATTGTCCGTCAAGCCAGGAACAGTCTTTAAAACAAATAAAAAATTGACTGTCTGCACTATCAGGATTTTGTGCTCTTGCCATTGAAACTGTTCCTCTTTTATGAGGTAAATCATTAAACTCAGCTTTTATTTTAACTCCGCTTCCTCCTGTACCGTTACCGTTGGGATCTCCTGTTTGTGCCATAAAATCTTCAATTACTCTATGAAAAAACAGACCATCATAAAATTTTTCTCTTACAAGCTCTTTTATTCTTGCAACATGATTTGGGGCTTTATCGGGAAACATCTGTATTTTAACACGTCCGTCTTTTAAATCCATATATATTATATTTTCGTTGTCCATATTTTCCTCTTTTCATCCCGTATTATTATATCAAATACATATTTTTTATGCAAAAAAAAGGAGCGATTTTTCGCTCCGTTGTCTGAAATTAAGAATAGTTGGAAGTATGAAAAAGATATTATTATATAACAACTTTTTTATTATTATTTCAATTATCCTATTGTATATACCTGGGGGGATATTTTGTTTATATAATTTTTCTTAATAATTTAATTTTGAGTTTATTCCATTGAAAATATAAAAAATTAATAGTACTATTTATATTAAGTTTATAATTTGGAGCATAGTTTGTTTTACTTATATAAATTATATAATTTTATCATAAGATTAATATCCGGGTTAATACCCGGCAAAAAAAACAGGAAAATATTTCGTGCAAATTTTATGAAAATCAAAAAAGGAATGACTAATTCTCCTTATTTTTATAATAATATTCACGGAAAAATATATTATCCGTACTATTCTCGTTCAGCAAAACAGGAAAAAGACGAATATACAATTTATAACAAAGACGGACAAAAAATGAGAACGTTTTTTTTACGTGATGATAATATGTCTAATTGTCCGACTTGCTATCAATCAAAATACTTTATTTTTGACAGATTTAATTATGGATTGGATATTCATTTTTATTCTCATATGGCTATGCTGGAACAGATGGGGACTCCAAGCAAAAAATATGGATTATATATTGAACCTGAAAGTCTTGTTCCGCAAGATTACAAGATATTTGATAATAATAAAGGTCTGGAAAAGGATTTTGATTTAATATTTACACATAGTGAAAAATTTTTAGAAAAATTTGACAATGCAAGATTTTATTCTGTATGTGCCAAGGTTTGGCATGTTTTAGAAGATGAAAAGGGCAAATTGCCTGAAAATTGGCTTGAATTAAAAAATAAGAATATTTCAATCGTATCTTCCGATAAAATACTGTGCGATTTACATAAATTTCGTTTAGAAATTGCAAAAAAGTGTAAAACAGAAAATTTGGCAGATACTTTTGGTACGTTTGACGGCGGAAATTATATCCCTATAGAAAAAAGTCTGACAAATTATAAATATTCATTTGCAATAGAAAACCAAATTGAAGGTTATTGGTTTACGGAAAAAATTCTGAATTGTTTCGCAAATTTAACAATACCAATATATCTCGGAGCAACTCATATAGATGAATTTTTTAATCCCAATGGTATCATTAAAATTTCTATAAAAGATTTTGACAAACTTGATACAATCTTGAAAAATTGTACTGAACAATTTTATCTTGAACGACTTGAGTCAATTCTTGATAATTATTACAGAGCTTTAAAATTCAGAAATTCTAACGATTGGCTCTATGAAACGTATTTACAAAAAATATGATTTTTTATTGTCAGACATAATATACTTAAGAATTATATTTTCCGTTAGAATTCACTTGAGATTTGCTTTCCGAATCAGTAAAAAACATAATTTATATCAAAAAAATTTTTAAAAAGTTCAAACAAGTCATAATTTCTTGATTTTGGTTGTGTCTATCATCTTTTTTGCGTTAATCTGTTTTTATACAGTGGCTTGCTAATTCTTCAAATTCAGCATTAACAGCTTTATTGCTTCTTTTTAATGCGTTATTTTATGGTTTCACGTTTTGTGCATTTTTATTTGAATTTAAATCAAATCATCAAATACTTTATCTCCGATATAAAAAAGTCTTGTTTTTTTATGTTCTGCTATATTCAACTATTTTTTCCGATTGAATACATTTTTGTATTTTCAAATCATTTTCTGAAGCCAATTTATAAAAATAATCAAATAATTCAAAATAATGTGCCGGAATCTTTTTATGAAGTCCATAACTGTATTTTTCAAAATCAACATCAAGTCTTATGTTTTTCACATCAAATGAATTGACTATATCTATATACTTTTTTATTTCATCTTTATTGTCATTTACTCCATCTACCAAAATATATTTTAAAACAATTTTATTCTTTGCGTTGTCAGATGCTTCAATATATGTCTTAATATTATTAATAACTTGGTTAAATGAATCAACTTGTTTTATTTTGAAATATGTATCTCTGCAACCTGAATCCAATGATATTACCATATTACATCTGTCCAATTTAAAGGCATATTTTATCATTTCCGAATATTTTATTCCTGAAGTGAAAATTTCAATAGTTGAATTTAAATACTCTAATAATATGCCGAAAAGTTCTTCAAATTCCGGGTTGATGGTTATTTCTCCTCCACTCATATATATAAGGGCATTTTTATCAAGAATATTTTCTTTTATTAAAGATTTTATCATTGGTACAACTTTATATTTATAACCTCTTTCAACTTCACGAAAAGTACAATAAATACACTTTGCATTACAAGACATATTATTTTGGAAATATATTCGATGCACTTTATTTTCAAAATCTTCAATTTTATCTTGTTTTAGATATTCATCAGTTTCAAAACAATTTTGACAACAATCAGGAATTCCGTCAATATATTCATTATTATTAATACGCTTTATATAATTTTTTCTGACTTCATATATATGATTTAAATCAAATTTTTCATCGGAAAATTTATCGAAAAATATTGGTCCTAAAGCATTTGAACAACAAGCTCTTATATTATCATAAAAAAAATGCAATGTATTCTTTAAAAAAGGACAATCTAAATATTTTTTTCCTTCCTTACATTTTATCTGCGGGGGGGG
>CANQLA010000151.1 GCA_947624605.1 Candidatus Gastranaerophilales bacterium
TATGAAGCTCGTAGCGGAAATGGAAGACGGCTCTGTTATTAAAGGGGAATCCGTTATTCCGGAATCCGGTAAAAAAATAAAAAGGTTATATACTGATCCTGAACATTGTTTGCCTCTTGAAGAAGTTTTAACTGCGATTAAAGATGCCGAACTCATTATTATGGGACCAGGCAGCCTTTATACAAGTGTTATCCCAAATTTATTGATAAAAGAGATTGCTGAAGAAATTGAAAAATCAAAAGCTAAAAAATTATATATTTGCAATGTTATGACTCAACCGGGTGAAACAGACGGATTTACCGTTTCTGATCATCTTAAAACTATTTTCAATCATGTTAATAACAGAAGAATTATAGATCCCGTTATGGTTAATAATTATTTCCCGGATGAAGCTTTAGAAAGATATAAAGCAGAAAATTCTTATCCTGTAATTGTTGATTATGAAGAGATTAAGAAACTCGGAGTAAACATTTTTGAATACAGGTTAACAGATGATGATAATTCCGGCTATGTAAGACATAATCCTTCAAGATTAATGCGTGCAGTATATTATTGGTTTAGAAAAGCTGATAAACTTTCAGAACAACAAAAACAAAATTCTGTGTAATAATCTGTTATACAGTAACTATTTAAGATACAAAAAGTGATAAAAATGGCTCATGCTTCGGTAAAAACAAAAAAAATAATAAAAAAGAAAGCCGGAACTAAGGTTGTAAAGACCAGACAAACTGCCGTATTTTTTAGGTTACTTAATAGTATTGTCAAGTTCGTTCAAGCTTTTACGGGTTTTTACGCATTTATTAATCTTGTTTTTTGGTTAGCTTTTGTCGGACATTTTGTTAATAAAGACGGTTTGTATTTAATCTTTAAGCCTGTTTGGGATATTGTAAATATTTTTTATACTTATAAATCTGTATATGGAAAAGAAGAACTCGATTTTACGGGTGTTGTGGCAACAATTTGTTTAGTTGTAATTTCCGTAATTTTAAAGTCTATTACGGAATATATTTCAGAACTTGAAGAAAATGCTAAAATCGCAGATGCAAAACGGCTTGAAAGAGCACAAAAACGTGCACTTGCTAAAGCAAGCCAGTTCACTAAACATAGGAAAACTGTTCAGAATAATGAGGCAGGATTTGTTTTCCTTTTAGATATTAGTATTAAACAAGTTTCCGGTTTTATTAATGACAAAACTTTATCCCCTGAAGAAATTGTAAAAATAAAAAATAATTTTTATAATTCTTTGTTGAATAATCTCAATCTTAATCAAGTTTCGCAAAAAGGATATTATAAAAAGAAGTTATTTTTAGTATATAAAAATATTTCATATTTTGATGATTTTATTTTTTATGCAAAAGAAACATTAAGTTCTTTGGCAAGAGAATTTGTTCAACCATCAATTCGTATAGATTTTATTGTCGGATTAAATGCTATAGGCTTAAAAGAAGATTTTAAAGAAAAATTGGACATATTGGATACAATTAATAAATTAAATCTTAAAAATGATTTTATATGTTCCCAATCGCTTAAAGAGTTATATGAATGTCTACCAAAACAAGTATATAAAATGTCTTCCAGAGGCGTATACAATTTATCAAAAAACTTAAATGTTTCAAATAACCAGGAAATATTTTCACTAAGAGAGGAGCAGTAGTGGTTGATTTAATAATTGAAAGATTAAAACATAATAAAGTCCTTCCGGAATATAAAACCGATGGAGCTTCAGGAATGGATCTGTCAGCGGCAATTGACAAGCCTGTGGTGTTAAAGTCATTACAAAGGTGTTTAATTCCGACAGGGTTAAAAATTCAGTTGCCGCAAGGTTATGAAGCACAAATAAGAGCTCGTTCAGGTTTATCAATAAAACACGGAATTACATTAATTAATGCAATAGGAACAATTGATTCTGATTACAGAGGAGAAATTTGTGTTCCGATAGTTAATCTTTCGGCTGAGGAATATTCAATTCAACCCGGGGAACGAATTGCCCAAATGGTAATTTGTAAGGTCGAACGTACAAATATTAAAGTTATGGAATCTTTGAATTCGACACAAAGAGGTGAAGGCGGGTTCGGTTCTACCGGAAAAATATAACTTTTTCGTGTATTAATCAGTTCTTTTATATTCTATTTTTTATTTTCGGTTTTGACTCCATTTTTTCCTAAAAGTATTTCCAAATTATATTTGTATATAACTTTCACTGTTAAATAACAAAAATAATACAAAATAACGGAAAAAAGTATCCAAATTATAAATTTTATTGGTGTTGAAGATATCTTTCCGATAATTAAGGGAATCTTTATCCATTTACATATAAAAAGACAAAAAAAGTGAAAAAATAAAATAAATAAAGTATTTCTACCAATTGTTTTAACAATCGGGTTTATTTTTGAAAATAATTGTGAAAAACTAAAAACAAAACAACTCCCTGCTAAACCGCAAATATATTTATAAACAAGAATATCTTCATTTTGTATTTTTAGTTTATAAATACAAAGTAATAATAATATTGATATAATTAAAATTAGTATTTTATAAGAGTTTTTTTGAATATTTATATTTGCATAATTTCTTGCAAAATACCCTATTGTAAAATAAGGAACAGCATAAAAAAGTTGTCCTAAACAAAAATATAACTTAATATTGTTAATAATCAAAATTTTATTCAATATTATAGCTAAAAATGTAATAATTATAATATTTTTCAGATTAATATTTATATTTGCAAAAATAAATCTTATTTGAATAATTACAACAATAAACCATAAAGACGGACACACGGTAAGAGCATATTTGCTTCCGGATATGCCGAGATTATCCCCCAAGATAATCCCCGTAAAGCATTTTAAAAAAGTTTCACCATAAGGTAAATGGGAATATAATACATAAAATCCATATTTGAACGGCAAGTATATGATTTGATAAATAGTATACGGAATTAATAATCCGTAAATAATTTTAGAATAATTATCGGCTTTATTCTTCTGCTTATATAAGTATCCCGTTAAAATAAAAAAAATCGGCATGTGAAAAGTTACAATTATATTTCGGATACTCTTTATTATAGGAATGTCATTAAAATTAAAAGCAATTACAACGTGTTCTAAAATGACTAAAAACATGGCAATAAATTTAGCAATATCAACAAAATTAATATTACAAAAAATTAAATCATTATTATGCCCCCCCCCCCCGTGGTCTTAAATTTATCAAAAAAAATAGTCAATTCTTGTTTTGACATTTTATAATCTCCTTTTGATGTTAATTTAACAAAAAAAATATATAAATAATATTCAAACAATTTTAAATTTACAAATTTATACAAATATAAAAAAATACGCCTGGGGGGATTCGAACCCTCGACATTTCGCTTAGAAGGCGAACGCTCTATCCAGCTGAGCTACAGACGCATAATAAATTTTTTATTCAATTTTAAATTGAAATCCGTAAAACAATAATACCTATTAATCTAATGATAAATAAAGTAAAATGTCTTACCAACAATATATTTTAATTATAGTATGAAAAAAGTTTCTTGCAACAAGTTTCTTGTTTGTAAATTTTGTAACAAAAATTTCAAAATATAGCAAAAAAATCTTAATATATGTTTTTATTATAATATAAATAAAAGGATATATTTGGCATGAGTATAGGTTCAATAAATTCAATAACTCCATTTAAAAAGCCATTCGGTACAAATGTATATGGCGGTGTTAATATCCATGCTGTTCAAACAGGCAGTATATTTGGTCAAGGCGGTAATAACCAAGGTTCTGCAAAGGCAATAGATAAAAATTCCAGTATTTTTAATACTAATATGAATATCAATTCCGTTTCGGGGTTGAATCCTTTTTCTTCAGTAAATAAAACAACTACCGGCGTTTCAGGTGTTTCTCCTATTCATGCAAGAGAAAATTATAGAAACGGTTTAGCACCTTCTGACAATTTACAACAAGTTTTTGCCGGTAATTATAAAGGAAAAACTAATATATTAAATCAGATTGCAATTGCATAATAAGATTTGTAAAAATTTAATTTTATGATTAGTTTTTTGCTATAATTTAGATATGTTTAGAGATTTGTATAAATATTCCGATTGGGATGATATAATTGAACATCAAAAGATAGGTGAAATTTTAATGTCCTCAGGTAAAATTAATTTAATTCATTTATCTATGGCTCTTGATGCACAAAAATTTCAAAAACTGCCGTTAGGGGTTTTATTTGTATTATTCAAAGTTATAACAAAAGAAGATTTAGAGCAGGCATTATCCGTCCAGCAATACTTAGATAATAAAATAGGTTCCGGTAAAAATTATGATTAGGGTATTATTAATACTGATTTTTTTATTCATTCCTCAGTATTCTGTTATTGCAAAGTCGTTGGAATTTGCAATAGTTGCCGATACGCATATTATACCATCCAATAATTTGAATGAATTTACCGAATCCGAGAAAAATCTTATATTTGCCGTAGAGTCAATAAACAGAAACAATTCAATAGAATTTACGGTATTTTTAGGTGATTGTATTGACAAGTCCAATCTTAACAGTTTATATTCATTTATGAATATAGTACAAAATTTAAACAAACCATATTATATAGTAGTTGGTAATCATGATGCATACAGCGGAGGAGGAATTGCAAAGGAAGATTTTGCAAAAATAGTACATGAATACAATTGCTGTCAAGATAAAAAAGATACATCTTTTTATTTTAAGGCCGGCAAAGATGCATACGGATTAATTTTAGACGGTTCTTCGTGGGTTGTTCCCTCCGCTCACGGAAGGTATTTACCCGAACAGTTAAAAGAGGCAGAAAAATTATTCAAATATAAAAAAAATGATATGATTATGATTTTTCAACATTTTCCGATAGTTGCTCCTAAGGATAATTATTCTCATTCTACGTTAGGGGCGGAATTATATTTGTCATTATTAGAAAAATACAGAAATATTATTTTAATTGCGTCGGGACATTATCATTATGAAAAGATTATTACAGACAAGAACGGAATATATCATATTTCCGCTCCTGCTTTTGGAACAAGAAAATCCAAAAGTGGAAG
>CANQLA010000152.1 GCA_947624605.1 Candidatus Gastranaerophilales bacterium
TTGACGGATTATTATAGGGCGTCAGGCTCCGGCGATCTACAGTTTCAAAAAACGGGAAACAGTTATACAATGGATTATTTGGCAAAAAAAATGATTCAAATTTCTGACAATTCTTCAACCAATATGTTAATGTCGTCAATTGGAGGTATGGATGATATAAATAGGGCATTAAAATCTTGGGGATTAAAAAATACCGAAGTTAATAATTGGCTTCCTGATATGGGTGGAACAAACGTTACTACTAATGAAGATTTAGCCAGAATGCTTTTTAATATTGAAAATAATAAATTTTTAAGTACCGATTCCAAACAAAAAATATTTGAGTATATGGGAGGGGTTAAAAATAACAGATTAATCCATGCGGGAATAAATTCAAATGCAAAAATTTTTCATAAGACCGGAGATATTGGTTATATGTTGGGTGATGCAGGCATTGTAATTACTCCTTCCGGAAGAAAATATATTGTTTCCATGATGGTAAGAAGACCGTACAATAATCCTTCGGGTAAAGAGTTTATTGTAAAGGCATCATCAATCATATATAACACAATATGTTCAGGTAACCTTGATTAATGTTATAGAAGAAGGAGTTTAATGCTCCTTAACGTGCTGGCTGTATTTAGGATGACTAATGTTATTGAAGAAGCATAATTTTTGTTTTGTAGTGATACAAAACGAGCGAGCGAGGCGTTATTGAAGAAGTTGTAAAATATTGTTTTCTATGTTTTTGGTGTAAATATTTGTTTATGTGCTGTTACAGTTTTTAACATTAAGTTTTCAAATTTTTCAAAATGGAATGTTTTCAAGTATAATCAAAGAGGAAGTGATATAATTTGAAAAATTCTAAACTAACGATGATGATATTTGCGGCACTAATTCTCGGCATATTTGCCGGATGGTTATTTCCTTCTGCCGCAGTAAAGATGCAGCCTTTAGCAACTGTATTTTTAAATATGATAAAGATGATAATAGCACCGTTGTTATTTTCGGTATTGGTAACAGGTATTGCAGGACATGGAAATATAAAGTCGTTAGGTCGTTTGGGTATAAAGACAATTGTTTATTTTGAAGTTGTAACAACGCTTGCGTTATTTATAGGGTTATTTTCAGGACATTTTTTTAAACCCGGAGTAGGTTTTAATGCTTCACCCGGAGCAGAAGTACTGAATGTGGTTAATGGAATGGCAAAGACTGATATAGGCGGAAGCACTTGGGATATTATTTCACATATTTTTGTGCATGCATTTCCGACAAGTATAATTGAGGCTATGGCAACCGGTGATTTGCTTCAAATTGCTGTATTTGCCATATTTTTTGCGATAGCTGTATGTGCAATAGGTCAAAAAGCTAAACCTGTTCTTGATGTTTTGCATTCAATGTCGGATATAATGTTTAAGTTTACGGAATTTGTTATGTTATTTGCTCCGATAGGTGTATTTGGTGCAATTGCACATACGATTGCCGTTAACGGTTTAGGCATTATGATTAATTATGCTAAAATAATTTTTGCTTTATACTGTGCATTATTTATGTTTTTGCTTTTTGTACTGACTGTAGTTTGTAAGATATGTCATGTATCTTTTATGGGATTAGTTTCCGCATTAAAAGAGCCTGCGTTGCTGGCATTTACAACAGCAACTTCGGAAGCTGCTCTTCCAAAGGCTATGAAGATTATGGAAGAATTTGGTGTTCCGAAAAATATAGTAGGTTTTGTAATGCCTACCGGATATACTTTCAACATGGACGGAAGTACTTTATATTTATCACTTGCGGTTCTTTTTGCAACACAAATTTGTGAAAAGAATTAACTCTTGTTCAACAATTAACGATTATGCTGGTATTAATGGTGACCAGCAAAGGCATGGCAGGAATTCCAAGAGTTACATTAGTTGTTCTTGCAGGTGTTTTAACTAGTTTTAATTATCCTTTATTAGGAGTAGCAATCTTACTTGGTATAGATCAAATTCTTGATATGGGAAGAACTACCGTAAATTTGATAGGAAATTGTGTTGCAACGGTTGCTGTTGCTTGTTGGGAAAAAGAATTTGATTATGAGAAGATGAATAAATATATAGGTGGTAAATCTAAAAAGTTCAGGTTATTCGGTTATTTAAGATATAGATATCTCTTAAAAAGAAGAGCAGAAAAAAATAGCCGATTGGCAAGCTGATTCGGCATATTTTAATGTTGTTTATTGATATAGTCCTACATAGGACTTGAATATTATGAAAATTGTATTTTTTGACATAAAAAATTATGAAAAAAGTTTTTTTAAAGACAACATATTATATGAAGATGCAGAAATTACTTATTATAAAGAACCTTTATCGAGTACAAATTTTTTGAATAGTGATGTATATAATGCTGATATTATAAGTGTTTTTACTTCATCAAGGCTGGGAAAACAGATATTATCGAAATTCAAAAATTTAAAATTGATTTGTAGTCGTTCAGTAGGATATAGATTTAGATTATTGTAAAAAACATAATATAAAAATAGCAACGACACCTCATTATGGAGATAACACGGTAGCGGAATTTTCTTTTGCATTATTGTTAGATTTGGTTAGAGAGGTATCTTTTGCAGCACAAGATATAAAATACGGAAATGTGCGGGAAAATTATACCGGAGAAGAGCTTGCCGAAAAGACAATAGGTATTTTCGGAACCGGAGCAATAGGCTCGAAGTCTGTCAGGATAGCAAAAGGATTTGATATGAATGTTATAGCGACCGATCCTTTCCCTGACGGTAAATTAATTGAAAAATACAATATCAAATATGTTCCGATAGAATTTTTATGTGAAAATTCAGATATAATAATGTTGCATGCACCGTTAACAAAAGAAAATTTTCACATTTTTGATGCCGGAAAATTTAATTTAATGAAACCTAATGCCGTAATTATTAATACTGCACGAGGAGAATTAATTGATACAAAAGCTTTATATAATGCTCTTATTCAGAAAAAAATCAAAGGGGCTGCTTTAGATGTGATAGAATGTGAAGAACATTTTGTTTCAAACACGGAATTATTAAATGATAATGATAATAGTCATTGTCTGAAAAAAACTTTGATTAATCATGTTCTTTCAACTTTGAAAAATGTTATAATAACACCTCATATTGCTTATGATACAAATGAAGCAACCGGTAGAATTTTAGAAATAACTTTACAAAATTTAAACGATTTTTTAAAAAATGAACCTATCAGGCATGAATTAAATTTGCATAAATAATATATTTGCTATATCATATAATAGTTTATAACGTGTTTATGAAGGTATAGCATGAATAAACCGCCGATTCTTGCCGTTGTTATTCCTTGTTACAACGAAGAAGAAATTCTGGAAAGTACTATAAATAGGTTGTTAGAAGTAATTGATGAACTTAATTGTTCAGATATTATTTCACGGGAGAGTTTTATTTATTTGGTTGATGACGGAAGTACAGACAGAACCTTTCAAATAATAAAAAATTTTCATGAAAAATACCCTCAAAGAGTCAAAGCCATTTCTTTTATAAAAAATTTTGGTAATCAAAAAGCTATTTTGGCTGGGCTTTTAGAGATAAGAAAGTTTAATTTCGATTGTTGTATTACCATTGATGCTGATTTACAGCAAGATGAAACAAAAATATCCGAATTTATCCAAAAATATAGAGAAGGAAACGAGCTTGTTTATGGAATAAAAAATGAAAGAAATGATACGTCTTTTCTTAAAAAAATTTGTGCGATGAGTTTTTATAAATTAATGAATATTTTAGGAGTAAAAACATACGCAAATCATTCTGAATACCGATTGGTAAGTAAAAATTTAATAGATGTATTATCAAAATATTGTGAACATAATATTTTTTTAAGAGGGATATTTCAAGAAATCTGTAATAAACCTGCAATAGTATATTATGATGTAAAAAAACGTATGGCAGGAACATCGAAATTTTCTCTTTTTGATTTATTTTCTCTTGCGATTCAAGGAATTACGTCTTTTAGTACGGTTCCGTTAAGACTGGTTACTTTTACAGGGTTATTAATATCCCTTTTATCTTTTTTATTTGGATTTAGCGTAATTATTGAAAAATTACTGCACTTAAGTTTGATAGATGTTCCCGGTTGGGCTACAATTGTTGTTGCGATTTGTTTTACCGGCGGTATACAAATATTTTGTATAGGAATTATTGGTGAATATATGGGGCAAATTTTTACGGAAGTAAAATCAAGACCTCGTTATATTATTGAAACAGAATTAAAGTAATATATCATTTTTTTATATTTTTAAAAATTAAAGGTCTTTCCGGCCATACGTATGTTTTATTAGTGACAATATTAAAAGGATTGGATGCAAATTCATTTTTAAAAAACGGTTTATTCTGTTTTGAATTTTTACCGTCGGTATATTTTTTAAAATTTAACATTTTTTATGCTCCTATATAGTTTTTAATATTTGTGTACATTATTACTTTTTTTGAAAAATTTTAAATGTACTTTAGTTGTATTCAATATTAAACATTTGTATTATGTTTAATATATACAAAGGGATAAAGGTTAATTATGAAAATATTAATAGTTGATGATACTTTGGGTTGGGTAAAGTTTCACAAAAATGCACTCAATTCAATTTTAAAGGGTGAAAATACAATTGATACTGCTTGTTGTGCAAGAGAAGGGTATGATAAAATTATGCAAAGTCAAAAAACTCCTTATGAATTGATAATAACAGATTTGCAAATGGAAAACGACTTTGCACCGTTAACTGCCGGACAATGGCTTGTTCAACAGGTTTTTACATATCCGAATTATAATACTAAAATTCTCATAGTTTCAGCTATGTATAATATAGAATATATTGCTGACGGATTAAGCGTTGAATATCTGTCCAAAAGGCTGCTTGTTTCAGGCGGAGAGCTGCCTTTAAAACTTAAACTTCAAGAAATGGATTTAATATAAATAATATTAAGTTTTGTGACATAAAATATATACAAAAAGACAATTTATTAAAAGAAAAAAACTTTATAAAGATGTAGAGTA
>CANQLA010000153.1 GCA_947624605.1 Candidatus Gastranaerophilales bacterium
GCTGTCTTTAAAGCAACTTCATCTGATAATTGTGCATTTTCTTTTATCAAATTGCCCATTTGAGAAACATAAGACCTTAAAGTATCCATTTTGCTTTCTGCATTCATCATCTTCATGATAACATCAGACATTTTAGAATCACCGTCCGAAGATAATGAATCTAATCTTCCTGCCAAATTTGCCTGGAATTGTTCATAAGTCATTTCTCCATTTGAATTTACATAAGCATTTAATTCACTCTTAACAACGTCAGCAGCATCTTCTTTTTGTTCTTCGGCAATTTCTTCGCTTTCTGCAATTGCTTGTTCAATAGCTTCTTCAACTTCTGTTTGCAATTTTTCTATAGATGATTTCAATATCTGCAATTGATTATTATTAGATGTTATTTGAAAATTTAAAGAAACTATTTCTGTCTGAAGGGCTTGTATTTCCGGAGATGTACCGGCAGCGGCAACTAAATCTTTTGTAAATTGTTCATATAAAGCTTTTGCTTCCGCATCATGCCCGTAAGGACAAGTATAACCTCCGCCTGACGAGGCAGCAATTCCTATTGATGGAAATACCTGACTTATAACATCAATAATTTGAGCTTTTGAATATCCGGCATTACCTAAATCTGTAATAAGTCCGTCGTCCATTGCCTGTTTAAAAGCTGCCAGCTGTGGATTGCTCATCGAATAAGGATCCCCTCCTCCGGCTTCAGCACTATACTTTGCCTTTAAATCCGCTATCATTGTCGCTAATTCGCCGGTCGAAACTCCACTTTGTCCTGTTTCTGCTTCACCGGCATTATCAATGTTGAAATTTTCTACCAATGGATCAGTATCAATTCCCATTTTCTTCAATTCTGCTAATTCTGCCTGCGTGAACCCGCCTTGCGACATTTCTTTTATTTTTTCTAATTGTGTCGCATTTACTTTTGTTCCATATAAATTATCTATTGTAACATTTGAATTTAGAAAATTTACATTATTTACTGCCATAATATCTCCTCAGTATTAGTACCTATATATTAATAAAGTTTTTTTGATGTTAATTATTGTCTGCTTTTCACATATTTGTAACAATTATATATATAGTTGTACAGCTTCTTTCATACATTTATAATCCGGTTGTTTACCGGTAAAAACTTTGAATGCCTTCTGTGCTTGGTAAATCAACATATCAAGACCGCCAATCGTGTCTAATCCTATTTCTTGTGCAGTTTTTATAAAAACTGTTCTTTGCGGATTATAAACTAAATCATATACTATTACGGATTTATCTGCTTTTTCTAATAATGATGCAGCTATTGGCATTTTTGTTTCATTCTCTCCTACTGTTCCTAACGGCGTTGCATTTATTATCATAGAATATGATTTTATATCCGTAACCTTTTGAATTGTTTCACAAGCTGTGTCTTTAAAATTAATTTTTAATAATTCTTTTAACGCAAAAGCTTTTTGTATATCTCTTACCAAAAAATCTATCTTTGAAATTTTCATCATAACTAATGCAACTGCAACAGCTCGTGCTGCACCTCCGTTTCCAATTATAAGTGCCTTTTTCTCTGCCAAATTATCTCTTTTGTTTTGTTCTATTGCTTCCGTAAAACCGTATATATCAGTATTATATCCATATAAAGCTCCGTCAGGTTTTATCTTTACACAATTTGTACAACCTGCGTAATCTACAAACATATCCCATAATTGTAATTGCTTTCTTACTTCAACTTTATACGGAATCGTTACGTTAAATCCGGCATATCCTTCATCTTTAAGATTTTGTATTGTTTGTAATAATCGTTCGGGTTTTATATCTATTATATCGTATTTCCCTTCTAATCCAACTGATTTGTATGCCGCATTATGAATTACCCCGGATAGAGAATGACTTATTGAATTTCCAATCAATGCCGTTTTAATCATTTTTTATTTCCTTCATATATGAACACTCTTTGTTTGAACATAAATGCTTTTCAGACTTTTTAGTTACCCTTTTTACTAAAATCGAACCACATTCAGGACATTTTTCATTAATAGGTTCGTCCCAAGATACAAAATCACAATTGGGATAACTCTTACAACCATAAAATATCCTTCCCTTTTTGGATTTTTTAACTACTATTTCTCCATTACATTTCGGACATTTAACTCCGATAGTTTTTTGAATGCTTTTTCTGTTTTTACAAGATAAACATTCAATATACGGTCCGTATGGCCCATTCTTTGCCACCATATCACCACCGCATTTCTCACATTTTTCTTCAACTGCCTTTTCTTCAACATTTGTATCATCTGAATTTAACGGTAACATTGTCTTGCATTCCGGATAACCCGAACATCCCAAAAATTGCGTACCCCATCTGCTGGTTCTTACTATAAGCGGTTTGCCGCAATTTGGACATCTCTTACCTGAATCAATTACAATTTTTTCCATATTTTCTCTGGCTGAATTAACAATTTCAACAAACGGCTCATAAAACTCTTTTAATACTTCGTTCCATACAAGCTTGTTTTCTGCTATTTCATCCAGTTTTGCCTCCATTGAAGCAGTAAATTCGTAATCAACTATCTCTTTAAAATATTTTTCTAATTGTTTAGATACAGTAGCACCTAATATTGTCGGCTTTAATGTCTTCTCCAACTTTTCCACGTATCCCTTTGTCTGAATTTTTGAAATAATCGGTGCATATGTACTTGGACGACCTATTCCGTATTCTTCCAATGCTTTTACAAGACTTGCTTCACTATACCGTGCCGGCGGCTGGGTAAAATGCTGCTTAGGATGCAGTTTCTTTAATGTTTGTACTTCTCCTTCTTTAAATTCAGGCAATTCGGAATATTCTTCCGTATCTTCCGTATCGGTATATACTTTCATAAAACCGTCAAACATAAGTTTTGAAGCACTGACTCTTAAGGTATATTTATTTGCAACTATCTCTATTGACGTATTTTCAACTATTGCATTTGTACTCTGAGATGCGGTAAATCTTTCCCATATCAGTTTATATAAACGGTACTGTTCATTTGATAAATATCCTTTTATACTATCCGGCGTTTTATCAATATACGTCGGTCTGATTGCTTCGTGAGCATCTTGAACTTGTTTGTTTCCGCTTTTTGAATAAATATTTGGCTCATCCGGATAATATTTCTCTCCGTATTTATTTATAATATATTGTTTTGCAGCTTCTCTGGCTTCATCTGATATTCTCACAGAATCCGTTCTCATATATGTGATTAAACCTGTAGGACCCTCTTTCCCTATGTCTATGCCTTCATAAAGCTTCTGTGCTATCTGCATCGTCTTTGAAACACCATATGACAATCTGTTGCTTGCTTCTCTCTGTAATGTCGATGTTATAAAAGGCGGTTGCGGTCTT
This sequence comes from Candidatus Gastranaerophilales bacterium, assembly GCA_947624605.1. Lineage (GTDB taxonomy): Bacteria > Cyanobacteriota > Vampirovibrionia > Gastranaerophilales > Gastranaerophilaceae > RUG841. The sequence continues at coordinate 3,365 of CANQLA010000153.1, forward strand.
TTTGTTGTTTGCTTCTTACTTATTTTATTCACAACATATATCATTTTCGCATCTGTAAGCTCTTCGATTATCTTATTGCTTTCATCTTCCGATTTTATTTCAATTTTCTTTCCGTTGTATTTTACAAGTTCTGCCAAATACAACTTTTTATCTTTCTCAAAATCTGCAAATATAGTCCAATATTCCTGTGGTATAAATGCTTCTATCTGCTTCTCTCTTTCACAAATCATCTTTAAAGCTACACTTTGTACCCTGCCTGCCGATAAATGATTGTTTCTTAGCTTTTCCCATAACACCGGACTGATTTTATATCCTACTAATCTGTCTAAAATCTGTCTTGTCTGCTGAGCATGAACTTTCTGTTCATCTATATTTCTGAAATTTTTTACGGCATTCGTTATTGCTCTTGGCGTGATTTCATTAAACTCAATTCTGAAAATTTTGCTATCCGGTACATCTAAAACTTCTTTAACATGCCAGGCTATCGCTTCACCTTCTCTGTCAGGATCTGATGCAAGATATATTTTGCTGCATTCATGAGCTAAATCGTTAAGTTTCTTTACCACTTGCTTCTTTTCAGGTATTACTTCAAATGTAGGTTTAAAATTATCCGTAACATCAAAACCCAATACTTTTGCAGGAAAATCTCTTATGTGTCCGTAACTTGCCTCTATTACATAATCATTTCCAAGTATCTTTCTTATTGTTTTCGTCTTGGCCGGAGATTCCACTATCACCAATATTTTTTCCGCATTCTTTGATGATTTGGACTCTGTTTTAGTATTTTTCTCTTCGATTATTTCATCTTTTTTGGTTGTTTTCTTCGTCGCCATAGTTATATCCGCTATATTACACAGTAAAATCCGCCTTTTTCTTGAGTGATTATATCGTCAAGTTCAAGACGTGTTAATATTATCATTAAATCATCTGCTTGCAAACCTGTTTTTATTGCAAGTTCATCTATTGTTAATAAATCTTGCCTTAATAACTCAACTATCTTTTCCTCTTCTGCACTCATTTTATTGTGATTCTCCGCATTCGATATCTTATCCATTTTCCAATTTGTATAATTTAAAATATCTTCTCCACAAGTCACTATTCCCGCACCTTCTTTTAAAAGCTTATAAATACCTGCTGTCCCGGGATTTGTTATTGCTCCGGGTATACACATTAATTCTCTGTTTTGCTCAAGACATAACCTTGCTGTTATTAATGCACCGCTATGAATTGCAGCTTCTGCAACCAATGTACAATCTGACATTCCGCTGACTATTCTGTTCCTTAACGGAAAATGATATGCTTTTGCTCCGGAATTTATCGGATATTCACTTACTACAAGACCTCCTTTGTCTATGATTTCTCTGAACAATTTCTTATTGGTTTGCGGATATATTTTGTTTATACCTGAACCTAATACTGCTATCGTCGGCATATTGTTATCAATTGCAGCTTTATGTGCTGTCGTATCTATCCCCAGTGCTAATCCTGATACTATACATAAATCAGTATTTTTAAACTCCGATAATATTTTTGTTAAAACTTTCTTT
>CANQLA010000154.1 GCA_947624605.1 Candidatus Gastranaerophilales bacterium
CGTCATTGATGTACACATCATGTTGAAGTGTATATCCTCTGTGGTAATTTTCAATAGGCTGCAGTCCGCCCCACGTTCCCCAATCAGATACACCTGCCGTTTGTACTCTATAATTTTCAACATCAAAATTGTACCCTATTGATGCTCTGTTCCATTTTGCAAGATTATAATTGTGCTGCATTCCAAGATCAAATCTCGTTCCGTTTTGATTGTATCTGTTATGACTTCTGTCTATTCCGAGTCCGTTCCACATATCAAAACTATAGCCCGGATTATAATGCATATCATAATTGTTATTATAGACAGAAGCGGATATTTCGTAATCATAATTTTTATTAACTTCATGTTTCCATACAAGTGCATTCGTTATATCTTGTCTGTTTACATAGTCAAAATCAGGCATTCCATAATTGTATATGTCCATACCTATGTTTTTACGCCCTCTTGAATATCTGATAACGTCCCTTAACTCTGCCTTGCCATCTAAAAATCTCACAGCATAGTTACCTACTACATTTATATTATTATAACTATTATCTCCTCGTCTGCCTAAATCTTCTAAATATGTTCCATCATCTGTTTTAAACCACGTTATTGCCGTATAATGATCCGCTTTTTCATTTCCTCCCATTACGGCAAACCGCTCTTTAAAGTATCCGTATGCACCAAACAAAGACTCTGTCTCTGTTTTTAATCTTCCGTATCCTCTTCTTGTCTGCATGGCAACCATACCGCCTGATGCCGTGTGCCCGGATATTGTGCTTTGCGGGCCTCTTATTATTTCTATTCGCTCATAATCATCTGATAATAATAAGTTATTTAAATCTGTTGTCCTTGATGTGCCTGCTACTGAATCAACCCTCACTCCGTCAAGTGTAAACATTACTCTGTCTGAACCTCTTATTATTAACTTTGAAGGCTGACCGTATCCTCCGGAACCTTGTCCGTATGTGATACTCATTGCTTGATTTAATAAATTCGATATAAACGGTGAATTTTGCTCTTTTATATCTTCTCTGGTTATTACATCCGTACTTACTCCGGATGTTGATGCATCTGTTGCATATTTGTTAAGAGAATATACTTCCTTTTTACTTAGTTGTCCGTATAAAACCTTCTTTACTTCTGCTTCTTTTCCGTCATCTTCCATACTTGTAACTTCCTGCACGCAATACGCAGGAATACCCGTAAAAACAACAGCCATTAACAATGCTGTTATAATCTTTCTTTTCATATTTTCCCTTTTCTTCCATTTTAGGAAATATTTTGAAATCAAAAAATTTCCTGTCTCGAGGTAACCATATTTAATAAGCATTCCGACTTTAACGGCAGCGGACCTGTGTGGGATTTTCACCCTGCTTTCCTTATTAGGCAGATGTATAATAAACTAAATGGTATTTTTTGTCAATTAAACTTGATTTTATAATTAATACAGATTATTATATTCTTATAATTTATTAAGGAGCTATAAAATGTGTTTTTTATGTGAAAAATTAAAAGAATACCAACTGACAATTTTTGCGTTAATATTAACATTAGGATTAATTATTGCGGTTTTCATAGGAACAAATATTATTTCTGAAAAAGGTATTTATATGACGGGTTCTGCCGAAGAAATTGTTATGTCAGATTCAGCAGTATGGACTATTACTATCAATACAAAAAAACCAACTCTTGTTGCCGCTTATAAAGTTTTAGAAAATCAAATTCCTGTTGTTAAAAAATATTTAATTGATAATGGTATAAAAGAAGAAAATATAAATATAGAAACTGCTTCTTATTGGACTTCTATGAAAAGATTACCTAATGGAAATGTAACTGATGAAATTTCATCATATAACTATTCTCAAAATATAAAAGTTAAATCTGATGATGTCTTTTTGATTAAAAAATTATCAACGGATATTCCAAAGTTGACTGAGCAAGATATAGATTTAAATTCTCAACAGCCGGAATATCAATATTCAAAGTTAGCCGAATTGAAAGTTAAATTACTGGAAAAGGCCTCTCTGGATGCAAAACAAAGAGCTAATTCCACTCTTAAAGTTAACGGTAATAAAACAGGTAAAATTTTGTCTGTTAAAACAGGTGTTTTTCAAATTACCGCTCCGGAATCTACAAATGTAAGCGATATTGGTATTATTGATGCTAATTCAATTGAAAAAAAAGTTACTGCTGTAGTTAAAGTAACATACGAAATAAAATAAAAAATTAAAATAAAAAGGCATATACACCACGTATGTGCCTTTTTATATTTATATGTGTTTTATCTGTAATTTGTAAATTGTAATGCTATATTATATTTATCTTCATTTTGACGAATTAATTTAATTACTTCCTGTAAATCGTCCCTGCTTTTCCTGAAACTCTGACTTGATCTTTTTGAATAGCAGGTTGAACTTTTATTTTCGAGTTTTTTATATCTGCAACAATTTGTTTTGCAAGTTCCATATTTAAACCTTTTTTTAAATTAAAAACTTGTCTGACATTACCGCCAAGAGCATGTTCTACAGGACAAGCGTCCAAAATTTTTATACTTAAATTCCTCTTTACCATCTTTGATTGAAGAATATCAATAATATTTCTCAACTTCATATCATCTTTAACTGTTATGGTAATTGATTTATCTTCGTCTAAAACTATTTCCGCTCCACTATCTTTTAAATCAAACCTTGATATTATATCCCTTTTTACTTGATCTACCGCATTTACCAACTCCTGTTTGTCAAAATCCGAAACGATATCAAAACTGCTGTCTTTTACCATAAAAGCTCCTTTTCTCTTTTATTATTAACTTAATTTGAATCATAGTTTATATTTTTTGTTTTACTAAATATATATTTTTTTATTGCGGAGGTAATGATCAAGTTAGGTTCATTATTACAAAATTCATCAAGCATAGTTATTTCAGTTTTTTTTTCGCCTAATTGTCCGTATAAAAGTGCAATTATAATATCATCAAGATTATTTTTTCTGTTCCGTTTATGATAATTTAACATTTCTTCAATTTTATCTTGTCTTGAATAAGAATCTATTAAATTTAAATAATATTCAAAATTCAAGGGATATTTTTTTATAGCATTTCTGAAATTATTTTCAGCAAGTTCTGGATATCCGATAATAATATATGTTCTACCCAAATTATTGTAATAAACAGCACTGGACTGAGTGTTAGGATTAAGCTGAAGAGCAATTTGAAATTCTTTAATTGCACCAAAAAAATATTTCTCTTTTAAACACCTCAAACCCAAATTGTTATGCATAGCAGCGTTAGTTTCCGCATCAATAACGTAATGTAAATCAGTAGCAGCTGTCAAAGTGAAAATTGATAATAACAGAAGCAAGAAAAGTAAAGCTGTTCTTATCATAATATTTCTACTTCACATCCTTCATAAGCTAAAAAACAATTTTCATACTGTTTTTTATAATATTTTTCAATATTTTTAAGCATCTCATCATCATACGAGGGATCAAAATGAAAAAATGCAAGCTTTTTTGCTTGTGCTGTTTTTGCGGTTTCTATCGCCATTTCAAATGTTGAATGCCCAAAGCCCTGTTTAGGAGCAGTTGGTGATATGTAATCTTCCTGAGTAAATTGGCTGTCGTGTATTAATAAATCTGTATTTCTCGCAAAAAATGCAAGTTTCTTATCAGAACCTATATAACTTTCTTTGTCGGTTGCATATACTATATTTTTATTCTTGTATGAAATTTTATATATCATCACACCATCTCTGCCATGTGCAAATGATTTCATACAACTTATCATAACTTCTTCCCCTTGTGGAGTTATATCATCTGTTGAAACTATCCTTTTTCTGATTGGAGCAGGAGAATTATCGTTAAATATCAACACCTCTCCTTCCGCTATATTTGATATTTCTAAATCCGCAGCAATGTCATTTAATGAAATCGGAAATGATTTTCCATATAACAATGTATGTAAATTTTGTGAAAGTGATTCATTATATGCACTGTATCCGTATATTTTAATTCCGGATGTTAATATTCCAAGAGGTTTGAAAAAGTTCAACCCTTGAATATGGTCTGAGTGTATATGACTTAATAATACGGTAACATTAATTGGTGTACGTTTAAATATATCGTTTGAAGAAGATATATGATTTTTAACCAGCTCATTTCCTAAAGAAATTATACCGGTTCCGGCATCTAAAATTATTAAATGTTTTCCTACTTTAACTTCTACACAAGATGTATTGCCCCCTATTTCCAGAAATGACTTTTCAGGTGTCGGATAGGAACCTCTTGTACCTCTGAATTTTACGAAAAATTTTCCGCTTGCACCGCTCATAAAAACTTTCCCTTTATATTTATTTGGATTCTAATTTGCATTTACTGTCTTTTTTTGTTTTTTTATCTACAACTATTGTTGTAAGTCTGTCTGTTCCGTTGCCTGAAATCCATTTGTGACCCCAAACGAGTTTTTCCTTTGCAATTTTTTGAATATTTTTTAAAGTGGTTTCTCTATAATCGATTACAAAAGTTGTTTTATCTTTTTTATTGTCAATTGTTATAAATCTGAACGCATTTGGATAACTTACAAGTGCAGGAGAAGCAACTTCAATGATATTTCCTTGTCTTTCTATCTTACAAGCATGGAAATGCCCTCCTATAACGAGTATAGGATTATCATATTTATTTAATATTTCTTTTAAAGCAAAATCATTTACTACATTATGATCAGAAGCTTGTGCGGGATATGTTATAGGGAAATGTAAAAATATAACGATAACATCATTTTTTGCATTACTTATTGTTTTATCAACAAAATTCAATTGTTCAGGAGGGATATAACCTTGAGCAG
>CANQLA010000155.1 GCA_947624605.1 Candidatus Gastranaerophilales bacterium
TCGTTAATGCGGTATTACTTTTTTATCGCTTCGTCATTCTGAACGAAGTGAAGAATCTATTTTAATAAGATACTTCGGACTTAAAATACCGTTGTCCTCAGTATTATATCTGTTGTAATTCTGAACGAAGTAAAGAATCTACCTGTCATATTGAGGGCAACGCCGGAAATATCTCCCTTTGTTTCTATTTTCAGATGAACTAAAACAAGAATTGTAACATTTTCTGTCATCGAATTACTTGACATATACAAGTATGACAAATCATGGTCAAAACAGAAATTTAAAATATGGCAAAGTTGATAAAGTGTTTAAAGCTTCACCACTTTCAAATAACAAAAATTCCCACAAAATCGGCCATAAACGACTTAAAAAATATAACCCGTTCAAATAGTAAAGGATGCATGTAATTTAAATCTAAAATAAAGATTAAAATGACTTTGAGATTAAGATATGCATAAAATTAATCAAATAATCTTTTGCGTTTTTTTTGTTGCTAAATCTTTTTAAAAAATTCTATTACAATATCCTTGAGAGATTTGCTTATATTTTTGGATTTAGATGGTTTGGTGTTTTGGTTTACTTGCATTCAAATTTATTGCAAGATTTTGAATTAAAATAAATTACGGTTTTTCAAATACAACAATTATTGCATAAGTTTTTGTTGTATTAAGCTGATTAGAGGTCGTTAATGTCAGAATTTCATTTTCTTTTGCGGTGATTTTACCTTGTTTTAATAAAATACCTTTTGATAACTCGGAAGAATCTATGGATGTTGGAATTTTTGTTAAATTTTTATCATCGGAAAATATATCTGTATCAAGTTTGGCGGTATTATTAATAGGGTCGGAAGATTGGATTATTTTAAAATCTGTTTCGACAAAATCTTCAGGAATTTCAAAAAATACAACATTATAAGTTTTAGGTTTAATCTGTGTATCTGGGATTATAAGGTATTTTTGATTTTTTGCAGCATATTCATAAGCTTTTGCCAAATAAGTATGCTTTTTTATAAAATCCGGATTTTCAATACCGACTAATTGATAAGGGCATTTTTCCCCGCAGGCAAAGCCGCATGCAAGTCCTGAGGCATGTTTTAAAAAATAATATCCTATTGCAGATAAAGCACCTATACCGCCAAATATTGAACCGAGTGTAATAGCAGTAACTGCTCCGTTGCTTAATCCGTCGTTATGAGATTTTGAAGTGCCGCCCTCAGGTACTTGACTAAGTTCAATTTCAAAAGAATTATTGCTGTCTGTAACGGCACAGTGACAAATTTGGGCAGATAAAATACATATTATAAGCAATATTTTCTTCATATTCCACCTACCGTAAAAACAAGAGTTCCTCTATAAATTCCGAGTGCAGAGTCTGATTTTACATTAACATACGGAGTAAAGACATCTGTCATAACATGGTCGTATGGATTTGAAATTGTTTGAGATTTCGGCACAACAGTCAGGTTTTCTGCCGAAAAATTACACATTCCGTTTCTGCAGTTTAGTTCTTTAAACAAAACAGAAATTACGACAGGAGAAGATGCGTTTGTATGTAATTTAACTTTTACCGGGCTTAATCTGAGCATTGTGTTATTGACATCGATTGGCATTGTTTCTTTAATTTTCATATTTGGCATATGGTCATCACGATTATATTCAATATTTTCTACACAAATTTTTTCTATCTCAAGCACTTGAGGCAGCGACGGTGATAAAAACTGCGTGGCTTCTTGTGCGGCAAAGGTTTTACCGCAAATACCAAGAAAACACAAAATCAATACTAATTCTCTCATAAACTTAGTTTATGAGTAATTATAAAAAATTATCAATACCTTAATTGCTATAAAAAAAAATATCTCACTATCTTGTCGATTGACGAATACAATCTTCTTTTCAGTAACATAAAATTTTTCTATATGAAAAGATTATTCCTTTTTATAATTTTTATATTTTTTTCTTGTTTTAATACGGCATTTTGTGCTGTAAGTGTACAGAGTACGGGAGGTACAACCGTTAGTTCCGCTCAAATTTCTACACCGATACAAATGACTGTAAGTGATTTACTTTCATTGACTTTGACAGTAAGAGTAAAAGCTATTGACCAATATATTACTAACACTACAAATTCAAACTATAAAATTCCTGTCGAACAGCTTTATTTGAAAGACGGGACAAATGATTTTCAAATGGTTTATAACACAAATGTAACTGTTGTAAACGGTATTTCAATAAATGTAGGCGGATATACCGGAAATTACAATTGTATTGTAAAAAACACAGGTGTTTTACCGCCAGGCACTTATACAACCAGACTGCAATTTGATACAAATACGAATCTTTCTCCGTCATCAATTATTTATACGTTAAGTTTTACAATACCATTATCACAAAGTGTTTCAAGTGTTACTAATCCGGTTAATATAACTCTTACACCAAATAATGTTTTTGACGGAACTGCCGAATCAGTTGAAAACACAACAACACCGCAAATTATAGTTCAATCTAACGGTAATTGGAAGCTTGTTTTAACTACATCAAATTTAGGTACACTGCCTGCGAATTATTATTTTTTAATTACAAGCGTTTCAACACATGTAACCAATTATCTTACAGAGCAAACCAAGCTTGAAGCCAACCGACAATACGTTCTTGCATCCGGTACGGCAACATTTACGACACCTGTTACAGGAACTTATACAACAGATTACATAAATATAAAATATTTTCTGAAAAACACCTCCGGAACATATATTCCTGAAGGAATTTACAATAATTATCTAAATTACACAATACAAAACGGAGAAACGTAAATGAAAAATTTTTGTTTAATTTTGTTTGTATTTTTATTGATTACGTTAAGCTCAAATGCAGCAATAAAAGTTATGCCGACAATCTTGGAACTTAATGCGAACGATGCAAGAGGAGATTATATAACGGCATCCATTGATATCCAAGGCGGTGCGGATGAATTAATACGTTTCAAAATTTATCCTGAATATTTTAAAATTTCTCAACAAGGAACAATGGAAATTATTGAAAACTCTCAAGATGCTGATTATTTAATCAAAAATGTAAGATTTGTACCGAATGAATTTACACTGCAAAACGGCAGAACACAAAAAATTCGTCTAACGGTTTCAAATCTAAAATCCATACCTGACGGAGAATCTCGAATGGTTTTGTTCTTAGAAGATGTTGATGCAAAAGAAGTTTATCTGCCATCAGGGAAAAAAGATGTTTCAACAAAGCTTATCGTAAAAACACGCGTGGGAATTCCTGTTTATCTGGACAAAGGAAGATTTGTAAAGTGTGCACAAATAGAAAAATTTGATATAGAAAAACAAAATAACGAAATTAAAACTTCCTTAAAACTTGTTTCTACAGGTAACAGCAAAGTACGTTATACGGGCAAAGCTCAAATCATAAAAGATAAAAAACTTATAGGCGAATATCCCGTAAAAAATAGTGTAATAAGTGCAAATAACGTACTTTTTGCAAACGATACAATTCCGCTCAAAGATATTAGGGAAAACGGTAATTATACTGTTCGAATAATTCTGCAATATTCAGACGAAAAAGGAAAACTAAAAAACATTATAAAAGAAAATCAATTCATAATTGATAACTTTACTTCAACACAAATCTAAAAAAAGGAGAATACTTATGATTAACAAAAAACTTGCAGGCTTATTAATATTACCTGCAATACTTGGAACTATAAATACATCACATGCACTTTCAAATACAGCATCACAAAATTTACAGGCAACATTGGACACATATCTTGATATTACGGCACTTACAAGCGGAGCTGTGCTTACAACAACTATTGCACCTGATACAGGCAACCTTGCTGCTGCACTTGTTTCAAAATTTCAAGTAAATTTAAATACAGATAATCAACAATTATATTTACAAGCAACAACAGCAAGTTCTACAGGAAATGTAAATGCATTATTCCAACAAGGAATCGAGGTTTACATGATATTTTCAAACACTACAACCGGGAAACTGCCTTTAACAGCTGCAATTACGGATTGTAAAGCCGCAACTCCCGTAGCTGCAAATAATGCAAATGCTATTGCTTATCCGATTGCAAGTGTTGAATTAACAAACGGTGGAAGTTTAAATTTTGATGCCACAAAAAATCAATATAATATTACGGTAAATGGCGGCTCAACTATTGCGACAACCACAACAGGTACTACACCTTACGCAAATACATATTCATTTGCGGATAATGCAGGAACTTATCAGGCTATTATGACACTTACATCAACTACATTATAGGTAAAAAAATTGCTGATAAGATTTTTTCTGATTTATGTCTTATTATTTGGAAATGTTTGTTTTGGTGCAACAACTTTTCAGCAGACACTAACAACAACAGTTCCTGCTTCAGTAAATGTTACTGCCATAAATACAGGAGCAGCAACTGGTACTATTAATGCTTCAACGGGGAATTCTTCTTCCCCGTCAGCATCTTTCAGACTGCAAACAAACGGAGCGGATACAAATTATACTTATGTTGTTCAGGCAAAATTACTTGTCAGTGGTGGAAATCAACAAAATGCTTACGCTCAAATCGGCGGTTTGGGTTATATTCTCTTAGGAAATAATTCTTCAACAAATTATCCGACACCTGCTTCGGTAAATAATATTACAAGTGGAACTCCTACTGCTTCAAATAACGCAAATGTAATAGCTTATCCTGTTACAAATACTCTTACAAATCTTTCATCCATAACCCTTACTAACAACCCG
>CANQLA010000156.1 GCA_947624605.1 Candidatus Gastranaerophilales bacterium
GATTTTGTAAGTTTTATAGCAGGACAAACAATAGGTGAAGAAAACTTACCTGATTGGTACAAAAATTGTAACAGAGCAAGTTGTGGCTCAATATATGATGCGGCTATTGCAAACGATGCATTAGTAGATGTTTCACAAGCTCAACCGGGTGATGCAATTATATTTGATTGGGATAGTGATGGACGTCCTAACCATATAGGTTATGTCGTTTCCGTAAATGATGACGGTTCTGTAGAAACTATTGAAGGCAATACAACTAACAACAGTAAAGTTGCCAAACAAACCAGATATCCTAAAAATATAATTTCATGTATTAAATTAACTTAATATTAATCTAATAATTAAATTATTGTAAAAAGAATACTCAAAAGTGTATTCTTTTTTTTTAAAAAACACTATTATTATGTGAGGTCATGATGAATTTTGCAAGTATAAAAAATTTATTTAATTCAAATAAAGAAAAGCAAAAATATTTGAGCTGTGAATATATACAGCATGGCTTTAACGCTGATTATGCCGATATTAAAATGTGCTGTATGAATACCCATGAAGGCGGCGGCAGACAGGTCTTAATACCTGATTATTACGGTGAAAATATCGATTGGGATAAATTTTTTAAAGAAAAACGTGAAATGCGTGAATTAAATAAAAAAGGTATTACTCTTGAACGTTGTAAAGGGTGTTTTTTCCTTAAAGAAAAAGAATGGGATGATGAAGATTATATAGATTTTATGGTTTTTAATCATTGGACAAGGTGCAACTGCAAGTGTAATTACTGTTTTACCGCAGAAAATTTTGAGGAATTTGCAAAACGTCCAAATTATTCCATATTCCCCCAAATTAAAGAACTTGCAAGAAGAAAACAATTAAGACCAGGCGGTGAAGTCGGATTTGGCGGAGGTGAACCTGCCATTCTTGATGAATTTGAACCTATGGTAAATCTGCTTATAGATTACGGTATGGATAATATAAGAGTTCATTCTTCCGGCATTAAATTTTCTCCAGCCATGGCAAGAGGTATCTCCGAAGGTAAGCTCAATGTCGTCGTTTCCGTTGATGCAGGAACTCCCGAAACATACCTTAAAATCAAAAATGTTCCTACATTTGATAAAGTCTGGGATAATATTAGAAAATATGCTCAAGCTCAATGTGAAAACAATGGACTTGCAAGAACTAAATACATTATCATGCCGGGTGTTAACGATACCATACAAGAACTTGAAAAATGGTTCCAATTAACCGTTAATGCAGGCGTTCACTGGATTGTTCTTGATATAGAAGGCGGATGGTACCTTTGGAACAAAAACAAAGTTCCTGACAATATTTATGACCTTTTAGATTACGGTATAAACAGAGCTAAAGAATTGAATATGATTCGCTGCGAACTTTACGACAGAGCAAATGACATGAATATTCACAGAGGAGAATTCGGACATTGAAATATAAAAGTTGTACAAAAATTGAACACGGTATTAATTTTGATATAAATTCAATAAAACTTTGTTGCCAATATAGTGCTAAAGGCGGCGGCAATACAATTGTTATTGATAATTTCCATGGCGGAAATATAAATTGGAATAATTTCTTTGATTTTAAAAATGAAATTAAAAATCTTCATAAATCAGGTGGTCTTTATCATAAATGTGAAGGTTGTATTTATCTCGAAGAACAGGATTGGGAAGAATCTGACAAATTTAACTTTTTTAATCTCGATTATTGGACTTATTGTAATTGTAACTGTATTTACTGTCATACACATAATAAAAAAGATATTTATAATACAAAAAAAAATTATGACTTTCTGCCTATTTTAAAAGATATGATTGACAAAAATCTTTTAATGCACGGCGGTGATGTCAGCTTTGGTGGCGGAGAAGTCTGTCTTTTAAAAGAGTTTGAAGAATGTCTTCAAATATTTCTTGATTATGATTATTTTGTAAGGATACATTCCGGATGCATGGATTATTCAAAAATTATTGAAGACGGGTTGCGAAAAGGTCAGGTTGATTTAATTGTATCTGTCGATTCCGGTACCGAAGAAATGCACGTTAAAATTAAAGAAGTAAAAACTTTTGACAGAGTTTGGCAAAATTTAACAAACTATGCAAATGCTCAGCAAAATAAAGAGTTAGTTAAAGCAAAATATATTGTTATTCCGGGTGTAAATGATACTAAAGAAGAAATTAATGCTTGGTTGGATAAATGTTTACAGTGCAATATCGGTTATGTCCTTCAGGAAATAGAATCTCAATGGTTTTATTCCCGCAGAGATCATATCCCTTTTTATATTTACGAATTATTTGATTATACTAAAGAACTCGCTTCACAAAAAGGCTTAATTTACGGTGAATACGAACGTGCTGCTCATATGCTTGCCGAACGTGTACAAAAACAAACTGAATTTAAAAGTGTTTGAAAAAACTATATTAAATTATATTTTTTTTGAACTATAATGTTTTAAAAGGGAAAAACATGATATTTAATAGTTGTAATTGGATTAATCACGGACTTAATTTTGAACCTCATCATATAGAAATGTGCTGCCTCAGATGTCATATAGGTGGCGGTAATTTGATAATAAAACCAGGTTTCAACGGTGAATTATTAAATTGGGATGAAGTTTTTGAACTTAAAAAACCTTTTATTGAACAAAATAAAAATGGTCATATTCATAACAAATGCGAAGGATGCTTTAATCTTTATGAAAAAGATTGGGAAGAAGATAAAAAATATTTTAATTATCTTCATTTCAATCATTGGACACATTGTAATTGTAAATGTATATATTGTTTTACTGATTATAATAAAGATTTTTATAATACACAAAGATATTATAATGTGTTCCCTATTGTTAAGGACATGTTTGAAAAAAATTTGTTTAAACCGGGTGGAGAAATAACTTTTGCCGGCGGCGAACCTACAATTTTAGACGAATTTGAAGATTTATTGAATTTATTTATTGAAAATGACGTTTCAAGAGTTACTATACATACTTCCGGAATAAAATATTCTCCCGCAATTTCCAGAGGAATTAAAGCAGGAATTGTGGATGTAGTAGTTTCACTTGATTCTGGTACAACTGAAACTTTCAAAAAAATAAAAAATGTTTCTGCTTACGAAAAAGTAATTGAAAACACAAAAATGTATGTGGATGCTGAAATAAAAGATAATTTCCCTTTAGTTTCAACAAAATATATAATGATGCCTGATATAAATGATAATATTGATGAAGTGGAAAAATGGCTCTCTATAAATAAAGAATGTAATGTTCGTTCTATTGTCATTGATATTGAACATCAGTGGTTTAAACTTCAAAGAGAAAAATGTGCTTTTCCTAAACATGGAAGAGATATATTTGATTATATATATAAAAGAGCCAAAGAGTTGGATTTAAATATAATTTTATATAATTCCGCAAGATATTATATTAATAATAAACAAGATTTTCCTAATTTTGATTTTATACCATACATTTATCCTTCTCTCGGGAAAATAAACAATGAAACAATTCAAAAAATACCTTAAAGAAATAGTTTTAATTGCTGCTCCAATTACCGTTGGAAATTTGGGACACGTCTTAACAGGTGCTACAGATGTTTTTGTCGCAGCTAAGCATAGTGTAGATACTCTTGCTTCAATTGCTATTGCTAATTCTATTCTCTTTACGGTTTTTATCATAGGCATAGGTTTATTAACAGGAATTTCTATTATGCTTTCTAATTATCGGGGTGAAAAAAAACATACTAAAAAATTTTTTTTCTCCGGAGTAATTCTTTCTCAAATATTGGCCTTTTTTACTTGGCTTGCAATTATCGGTTTGGCTTTTGCCGTTCCTTTTTTGGGATTTGAAAGCCACCTTATAAAAAATATTCAGCAATATATGTTTATAACTTCTTTTTCTATGTTCGGTATGTTTTTATACCAGGCTATAAAAGAATTTTTACTTGCTCACGAAATTATCAATTTCCCCAATTTGATATTACTTATTACCGTTTTTGTAAATTTAATATTAAATTTTATTTTAGTTTTTGGACTTGGACCTATTCCGGCTCTCGGAATAGTTGGTTTATCTATTTCAACTTTAATTGTTAGAACTGTTTTAGCTCTCGCTATGGTCGTTTATACTTGGAATATAATTAAAGAACAAAATAGTGTTAAATATTTTGATTACAATTATTTAAAAAATGTTCTTAAGATAGGTTTTCCTATTGGAATTGGTCTATTATTAGAATTTTTCGGCTTTAATATTGTAACTATATCTGTCGGCAGAAATGCGGGTGTTCTTGCTGCTACTCATAATATTTTAATAACTTTAATTGATGCAACTTTTATGGTTAGTTTGGCAATATCTTCTGCTATTTCAATTAAAGTCGGTTATTTTAACGGTGCTAAAAATATCTATGAAATTAAAAATTACGGTACTATCGGGGTTCTTCTCTCTACTGTTTTTATGTGCTTTTGTTCTTTGATGTTTTATTGTAAACCACAATTTTTTATTGGCATTTTTACGTCTGATTCACAAATTATTAATGTCGCACTTCCTATTGTTTCCCTTTTTGCTTTATTTGAAATTGCAGATGGTATTCAAATTTCTTTAGGCGGAATTTTAAAAGGTTTAAAATTAACAAAACAAGTTACTGCTTGCGTACTTTCCAGCTATTGGCTTTTTGGTCTGCCATTAGGGTTTTATCTTGCCTATTTTAAATCAAT
>CANQLA010000157.1 GCA_947624605.1 Candidatus Gastranaerophilales bacterium
ACATCATATTGGTATGTTTGTATATCCTCTTCCCAGTTATCGCTATGTCCCTCGCAGAATATCTGTAAATTGGAATTTTGATCTATAGGCGGAAATGTAACTATACCATTTGATTCAACGCCTTGCAGTATTTCAGACTGTATATCTTGATAATCAGCTCTGTAATTTGTCTGAACCTCATACTGACTTCCGTTCTGCGTAAGTTTCATATTAAAATCATAAAAATAAAATTTGCTAGAACCGTTATTGTTTACTTTTACATAGACTCGTGTTTCTTTTTCAGCAAATTGAATTTTTTCTATTGTTACGGCATATCCGTATTGGTCTACCGAAAGATTTAGCGAAAGCTCTTTTAAAGTAGGAGATACAACGTTTATATAATCTGAAATTTCTATTACTGAAGGGTCACTTCCTTTCATTGAAATTCCTAAACCAGCTCTTTTAATCATCATTTTATCATTTATATTATGTTGACCGGCTTCAACTGAACGGAAAAATTCCAATAATACAGGTATTTTAATTATACTGGCTGCCGGAAAAGTTTCTTTTGAATTTAATGAAGCATATTTCCCCGTTCTATAATCCCAAACAAATACCGAAGCATGTATATTTGGATATTGTTGGGCAAGAGAGTTTAATTTACCTTCCAATATCGGCATATTTGTTGTTTTATATAAATTATCCATTGCAGGATTTGTTTCTTTCGCTTCTCTTAAAAAATTTAAGCCTAAAAATTTATTTTTATGTAAATATTTGGTTGCAGGATATAAAATCTCATTAACATTTACACTATATCTAAGAGATGTTGTATCTTTAAATATCGGAATTATAAAGTTTTTATATGCAAACGGTAATATCAAAATTCCGATAAAACTTACTAATATTAACATTAATCCTATTGATACATGAGTGATTTTGTTTTTTGCAGATATATTTTTTTTAATTTTCAATTTTGAAACAGCTCCCGAAGAATCTTTTTTATTAAGATTTGTTTTTTGATTTGAAATTCGAGAGTATTGTTTTCGGGGTATTTGGTGCATGGTTATATTGATTTCATTTGTATTATTATAAAATTCTTCACTAAAATTATTATACCGCAAAATTATATCCCCCCAAAATAAAAATAATTGTACAACAAATTGTATACTACTACAAATTTTAATATTTATTAATAATCTAAATGTATGAAAAAGTTTATTAAAATACTAAAAAAGGTTTGGAATATTTATAAATTTTTGGTAGAATAAGGACACAATATATTAAATACAATGAAGGATAAAAACTAATGAGAAATGTCATTATTTTCAGCGACAGACCGTCATCGGAAATTCAATTCACTTTGAAAGACAGTGATGACTATGATGTAAGAGTAAAAAGCATAAATGAATTAAAAGAAGCGGAAAAATATAATCCGTCAGTAATTATTCTTGATATTCCGGAAGAAAAATTAAGAGAAATTTCCATGATTGTCAAACTTCCCGTACCTACTTTACTTTATGCGGAAAAAATGTATGAAGATTTAAAGCTTAGGGGAGATTTATACGATTATATTTTCAAACCCGTAAATGAAAATGAATTAAAAATTCGTTTACGAAACTTTACAAGAATAAAAGAATTAAGAGAAAAAATATCTTTAGTTTCTACAACTGATGAGTTAACCGGACTACATAACAGAAGATATTTGCAAGAAAGATTGGAAGCTGAAATTTCCAGAGCAAGAAGATACAATACAAAATTGTCTTGTTTGCTTTTTGACATTGACTTTTTCAAAGTTGTAAACGATATGTACGGATATGATTGGGGAGATGTTCTTCTCAAAAAAATTGCTGAAATGTTATCAGGATTTATCAGAAAAGAAGACATATTAACAAGATACGGTGATGAAGAATTTCTTGTAATATTACCTAATACAAAAGAAGAAAACGCTTTTATTTTTGCCGAAAGATTCAGACGTGAAATTGAAAAAATGGAGTTTATTCCCGCAGGAGAAGAAGAAAAACATCCTATTACAATTTCCGGAGGTATATCATCATTTCCTTTTCTTGAAAATGTTGACGAAAATGCGAACACTTTAATCAGATATGCAGAACATGCTTTATACAATGCAAAAAAGCGTGGTAAGAATAAGGTAGTTTTATTCTCTCAAGTCAATCTTGATTACTAATTGGGAGATATAATGGAAATAAAGCCCCGTTATTTTGCATTTGCACTGACTGACAGATGTCAATCCCATTGTATAACTTGCAGCGGCTGGAAGACTCCAATAGAAAAAGTCTTTGATGAACTTTCAACTAATGATTGGAAGTTCATTTTACTATCTTTAAAAAAATGGATTGGACAGTTCGATTTTATTTTTACCGGGGGTGAACCTTTTTTACGAGATGATATATATGAACTTGCAAATTTTGCTGCCGGTATAGGTTTAAAGCCTAAAGTTATAACAAATGCTCTTGCTTTGCAAAACAAATGCGAAAAACTCATTAATACAGGTTTTACGGATATTACTATATCTTTAAATTCTGTTAAAGATCCCAAAATTCATAATTTGTCCAGAGGAAGGAATAATGCATTCAAAATAACAAGTGATGTAATTCAAAATATTACATATTTAAACAGGAAGAAAAATGCCGGGAAAACCATATTAATTGCATCGGTTATTATGCCTTCAAACCTTACGGAGTTGGTTCCTTTAGCAGAATTTGCACATATAAACGGAATTGGGATAAATTTTCAGATGTTGGACGGAGGCGAATCATTTTTTGCTGCTGAAAACATTCAAAGTGAAAGATTAAAAATGTTTGATGAAATGAAAAATCAGACGGTTGAAGCAATTGAAAAGCTTATTGATTTAAAAAAACAAGGATATCTCATATATAATACCGATAAGCAACTATTAGCATTTATGGATTTAATCAGCAATTCCGAACCGGAAGTGAACAATAACGGGAATAATTCTAATCAATCTGATTTGGATGAAAATATATCGTCATCGTTTAATCAAAGTATTAACCGGGCAATTATCACAGACAAGATTATTCCCGGGAATATTTGTCATAAAATATCTGATGAGATATCAAATTCAGAAGAAGAATTTGCAAATAATAACGAAGCCTGCAAGATTGGGAATTACAATTTTCTGATTGATCCATACGGAAATGTCAGAGTTTGTTTTACATTTGAACCCATAGGTTCTTTATTAAAATCAACACCGGAATGTATTTGGAACAGTATAGAAGCTAAAAATATCAGAAAGTTAATTTCCAATTGTAATAAATCGTGCAAATTATTAAATTGCAATTATCACGAAGAGGAATAATTTATGAAATATGTCAGTTGTGAATGGATAGAAAACGGAATGGATTTTGATGTTGGTGTGTATGGTTCCAACATAATGATGTGTTGTTACGTAAGTTGTCCCGGCGGCGGTAACATTATGCTTAAACGCAATTTTGACGGTTCTCTTATTGACTGGAAAGAATTTTGGAAAATAAAAAACTCTTACAGAAACATTCAAAAATCAGGCGAAACTATCAAAGAATGTACGGGTTGTGTATATTTACACCAAGATAACTGGTCACAAAAAAACAATATAAAAAGTATAATTTTTGATCATTTTACGAAATGTAATTGTGATTGTGTATATTGTTACACGCACGAAGATAAGGCAAAGTATAATTCCTTAAAGAATTATAATGTACTTCCAGTAATAAAAGATATGGTTGCAAAAGGCATATTTATTCCCGGCGGACAAATAGGTTTCGGAGGAGGAGAGCCTACAATGCTTGATGAATTTGAGGAATTAATAAATTTTTTGATAGATAACAATTTTGACAATATATCTATTCCTACATCGGCAATAAAGTATTCGCCCGTTATAGAAAGAGGTGTTTCTTTAGGAAAGATACACGTTCAAAATTCCATAGACTGCGGAAGCAGAGAAACTTTTATTAAAATAAAGGGAATTGATGCATACAATAAAGTTATTGAAAATATGCGGAAATACTCCAAAGTAAAATCTGAAAATGATGGAGTAATAAGTAAATATATAATATGTCCGGGATATAATGATAACAAAGAAGAAATCGATAAGTGGCTAAATACGTGTAAAAATATTGGTATACGGACGGTAGTAATTTCAGTTGAAAATATTTGGCTTAAAGGTCACAGAAGAGATGGAAACAGTGAAGTTATTAAGCTTGTGGAATATATTTTAAATAAAGGTAAAAACATGTTTGCATCTTGTAAAGGAGAAAATCACGTTATGCAATTACTGGCGGGAGTAGAAGATTAATATCAAATAATAGAATTTTTTATAAAAAGCTTATAAAAAACACGGCAAGACAACATAACCCCGAAACAACAAACAAATTTCCACCGAACCAAGCAGCAATTACCCCTGTTATAAATGCAGCTGTTCCGCTTTTTATACTTCCTGTTGATGTAATTACTGACGGAAAGGTCATAACTGCAATTGTAACAAAAGGAACATAAAAGAAAAAAGACTTAATATATCTGTTTTTTATTTCATTTTTGAATAACAAAAACGGAATTACTCTTATCATATAAATAGTGAAACACATCAGGAAAATTTTAAAATAAACGTAATGTAACATTAACAACCCCCTTTACTCTCCTTGACCGGATGAATTAAAGCAGCTAAACCTGCGATTAGAACAGTT
>CANQLA010000158.1 GCA_947624605.1 Candidatus Gastranaerophilales bacterium
GGTGGTTTTGCGGTACTTTTGCCATCAAAAGTACCTAAAAAAATATTAATTAATAAGTTTGTCAGGCACAGCCTGACTTACTATTTACTTTATTTGTTATTGTTGGGTTAAAACCCAACCTACATACTGTTGCGGTTGGAAAATAATAATATTCTTCTCCAACATGTCCTGAGGAACCGGAATCACTTTGTTCATCTCTTAAATTTCCTATAATATCGTTCATTATAATAAAATTTTTAACATTTGTTCCGGTAAATCCTGCTTGTTCTGCTTGATACTTTACTCCAGGACCATTAAAAGAATATCCTTCTAAATTATATTTTGCAGCAGTTAATTGTGCTAATGCCCCACCTAAAGAATGTCCTGTAACAGTAATGTTTTGAGAATAATTTAATTTAGCTTCTTCTGTCAAAAAATTTTTTGCTTTTTCAAAAAATGAAACAGCAGTTTCGTTTTGGATGTCTTCAGTTTCTTCGAATTGTCTCGGCATGTCTCCACCAACAATATCCTTGAAGTCATTATTAATCCAATCTTGAATAAATTCATTTAAACTAAAATTTTCAGGAGGCATTGAGCCTCTATAAGCTATAATTACTTTTCCGTATGTATTAGTATCTTTATCATATGTAGATATATCTCCATAAATTACGGCTTGAAAACCGTTTTTAGTAGTAAAAGGAGTAACACATAAAATATTATATTTATTATTAAGATCTTTATTAATTAGATCTTGTACCATAGAATTGTCATTATCATCATTATTATCATCAAAAATATATTCCTTATATGCATTTTCAGCTAAGTTAGCATATTCCTTAATTAAACTATTATCCATCATTACCTCCCTATTATTTTATATATATTTCTGTTTCTTGTGTTTTAGTTGTTTTATATTCAATTGTTTTATTAAAATTCCACTTTTTAATATAACCACCAAGAATTAAAATATTTCCATTTTTCAATTTAACTGCTGTATGACTAACTCGTGGATTTTTTAATTTTGCTTTATTATTTCTAAAACTTCCAGTCTTTGTATCATAAATTATGGTATCAGATAATATTCTTCTTGCAGTTGCATCTCTTGAAGCACCACCAATTATAATTATATTTCCATTATTTAATTTAGTTGCAGTATGGTCATGTCTTGGTTCTAAAAGTCCTTTTTCGTTATTATAAACTATTTTACCTGTTTTATAATCCAATATAGATACAGCTCTGGAATTACTAGCAGTATTTGTTCCAAGTTGTCCACCAATAATTAAAATTTTATTTTCATCCAGTAAAGTTGCACTTCCTGTACGATGAGTAAATTCTGATGGAATATCAATAAAAGAATTTTCATTTGGATTATAAATAACAAAATCAATTTTTTCATCAAGATGTCTTAAACTTTTACTACCAAATAATAGCAATTTCGGTTTATTTGGTATAAGCAAACTATCATAAAATGATTTGTCTGAAAATTTAAAATTACCTATAATTTTAAATTTTTTAGAATAATAATCAAATTCTTCAATTTCAGAAACTGGTTTACCGTATTTATCTTGACCACCAATGAAAATAACATTTCCGTTATCTAACGGAATAGCAAAATGTCTCATTCTTGGAACACACATTTTACCTATAATTTTAAATTTTTCAGTTTTTATATCATAAATTTCAGCATTTTCAACGATTATATAACGGAGTTCTTTATCCCTGTTATAACTAACTAATCCTCCAGTTACAAGTATATTTCCATCCTTTAATAATGTTGCTGCTGCATCGTATCTTTTTTCATTCATTTCCCCAGTCAGAACAAATTTATTCTTTTTGTAATCATATATTTCTGCTTGTTTGGTATCACCGCCAATTACGAGAACATTTCCATCATCTAACAATACAGCAGGTCCATTGTGATAATAATGCATATTGGGACCTTTTACAAAGATATTACGTTTTTGTGGAGTCTCTTTTTGAATGAAATCTTTTATTTTTGGAAAATTCATGTAAATAAAAAGAGTCAAAACAAATATTGACAACAATCCATACACAAAACATCTTATAATAATATTACGATTAGATTTTTTGTTATTTTTTTGAAAATTATCATCTTGATTTTTTTCAAGATGCTCATTATTTTCTTTGTTCTTATCCGTCACTATTTTTTACTCCTTAAATTTTTAAATGCACGTTAAAACCATTCTTACTCTTGTTGTGAAAATAGTCTGTATGTATCTGCTTGTTCATAAACAATTCCGACAATTATATATCCTTATAATTCATAAATTAATTTTATGGTTTCTTTATTATTTTTGCAATATTTTGTATTTTTTTGTCAGGCTATCCGTATAAAAATTATTCCACGTGTGACAATTAAAATAGAACAATTTCAAGAGTTTTTAATAGACACATGAATAGATAATGTGATAATATTTAAAATATTTCATATAAAAATGTATAAAATAATAATTTAGGAGCAAAATTAGTGACGGATAATAATAAAGAAAAATTTTTAGGTCTTAACCCAACCTGGCTTACTATAGCAATTCTCATTTCATTATATGCTTTGATTTGTTTTTTCAGTTACAACAAATGTAGTGGCTTTATATATGATACATTTAAAGAAGCACTTATTCCTGAACAAATATTAAAAGGTAAAGTTTTATACAAAGATATCTATTGTTTATATCCTCCAGCTGCATTTTATTTGAATGCTGTAATATTTAAATGTTTTGGAAATAATTTGAATATTTTATTTTACATTTCCTTTGTAAATACAATCATAATTTTATGTTGTTTGTATAAATGTATTCAAGAAGTTTCACAAAATAAAATTTTGACTCCATTTATTACTGTGTTAACAGTAATGCTTATATTTGTTTCCAGAATAAAAGAACCTGATTCAGCCAGTTGGTTTTATCCTTATTCATACTCATTTACTTATGCCTTTACCTTTTGTTTTTTGTTTTTGACATTTTTAATTTTATGTATAAAACGTGGTGCTGTTGATGATAATAAACATTCAAATTTATATTTATATTTTGCCTCTTTATTTTTAGGCTTATCTGTCGCTTTTAAACTTGATTTTATTTTATGTTTTTTAATTCTTGTATTTTTTATTTTTAAAACTAAATCACCAAAAATAATTTTTAAATCTTTATTAATATTCTTTTTACCTATTATTTTAGAATTTTTATTATTTTTAGTAAATATAAAATTTGATTTATTTATTTTAGAAAAACAAATAAATGTGCTTTATAATTTTGCCAATAATCCCTCCGTTAAAAATTTTAATCATTACTGTTTGCCTCAATCATTGAATTTACAATTACTTCATCAAATTAAAAACTCTTTCGTCCATTTTAATAAATATTTTCTAATTTCAATTTGTGTATCTTCAGCTTTATATCTACTTTATAATTTTATTATAAGAAAAAAATATATTCTTTCTATAATATTTATTTTTACAATATTTTTAGGAATTTCAAATATTAAATACAATAATCTGTTTAATTATTTATTTTATACTTCTAATATGTATTTACATTTCAATTTAACATTTTTAAATTATTTAGTATTATTATTGACTATTTGCATAATTGTTTATAAAAAAATTAAAAAAATTAAATTTAAATACGATGAAAAAATATTTTATGTTTTAATTATAATTGCCTATGCAATTACTTTCCGAAATTATGCCGGTATATATATATCATATATAGGAAATTTCACATTAATAATATTTTGGGGACTATTTATAATCTTATTATTAGATATTATTCCCTATAATTTTAAATTATGTGCCAATAAAAAATATAAAATTATTATATGCACTGCTTTAATCATATATTCATTAACATATACATACCAATATGCTTACAATCTCATACACCTTAATAATAAAATATCCTCTCCAAAAGCAACCTTTTATGTTTCTGATTGTTATTATACTTTCCTTAATAAGGCGATAACGCATGCACAGGAAAATATAGTCCGCAAAAATAAATCTTTATTATATATTGAAGAGGGGTTATATCTACATTATCTGCTAGATATACCTGTTATTAATTTTCAAATATACTCCATAGAATCATATTCTATTCCGG
Organism: Candidatus Gastranaerophilales bacterium; assembly: GCA_947624605.1. GTDB lineage: Bacteria > Cyanobacteriota > Vampirovibrionia > Gastranaerophilales > Gastranaerophilaceae > RUG841. Next base: position 4,089 of record CANQLA010000158.1, read on the forward strand.
CTCTGGGAGACGATTATATTAAATATATTTTACAAGAGCAAAAACCTGATTATATTTATATTTTTCTCACTCCTATATCATTAAACAGTTCTCATGGAAGATTCGGTGTTGATTACGGTAAAGAAATAAATGAATTCATATTAGATAATTACATTAAAGAAAGTACTACAATTAATAATTTATATATATATGATAAAGGGGCTTTAGAAATATATAGAAAAAAAAATAATTAAATATAAAAATAATACTGAGTATCAAATAAAGAATACCTTTTTACACATACAGACAAAGGAAGATAGAAATTACAGATAAAGAATTAATTCCGGTAAAATAAAAGCAATGGATGAAGTTTTCAGATTACAAAAAACGATTATCAGTTTATAAAGCCGGATTGTTGCCGTTAAAATTTAATATAAATCGAGTTTGTAAGGTAACTTAGCATTTTTGTGTATATGCTTATGAATAAACCAATAGAAAAATATTTGTTGATATTATAAAAAACAGTAAAAATAAAAAAGGCGGTGTAACCGCCTCGTAATTTCTTTGTAAGTGTAAGTGTGTAACTATCTTCAATC
>CANQLA010000159.1 GCA_947624605.1 Candidatus Gastranaerophilales bacterium
CACCAGATGTTCCACTTGTCGTAGCAGTCGTTGTCACCGTATGACTATGGGAACCTCCTGATATAGTAAAAATTTTACTAACAGGTCATCAGGATTCAGATATAATAGTTTCCGCAATAAATGATTGTCAACTGTATCAATATATATTAAAACCGTTTGATCCCGAAGAGCTTAAAGTTTCTGTTAATAACGGTTTAAAGAAGTATGAACTTTCATCGAGAAAAACATTGATAATGAAAGATTTAAAAGAATTATTTTACAAAACAATAAGGTCAATATCTTTTGCTTTGGATGCAAAAGATCCTTACACTCATGGACATTCATTGCGTGTTACATTGTATTCGCTTATTTTGGCAAGTAAATTGGGTCTTAATGACACGGCACTGGAAGAAATAGAAACAGCAGGATTATTACACGATATAGGAAAAATCAGTATACCACAAAGTGTTCTTTGTAAGAAAGATAAACTTACGGATGAAGAATTTGAAATAATGAAAAGCCATACAGGTAATGGTGCAAAAATGATTCAAAACATAAAAAAATTAAGTGCAGTTGCAAGCTGGCTAAAATCGCACCACGAGAGATGGGATGGAAAAGGTTATCCTTGCGGATTAAAAGGTACAGATATTCCTTTATTTGCCAGGATAATTGCACTTGCAGATACATATGATGCCATGACATCAACAAGACCATACAGAAAAGCACTTCCGCACGAAATAGCAATACAGGAAATAAAACGGTGTGCCGGCATTCAATTTGATCCTGAATTGGCAGAGATTTTTGTTGCTAACGAAGCAGAAATTAAAGCTGCAAAGGATAATCCGGAAGAATATTATGATAAGCTCAGTTTTTTACAAAAATACATAAATACGGCAGCAGAGATTTTAAAGCTGAATAAATAGAAATATAAGTAAATTTATATACAAGAAATAAAAGGAGCGGTTAACAAAACCGCTCCTTTTAAATAAGTCGTCTTAAGGAAATTATTTTCCGTTAACAACATCTTTGAATTTTTTACCTGCAGAAAATACGGGAGCAGTTTTTGCAGGAATATCAATAGCATTTCCTGTTTGAGGATTACGACCTGTTCTTGCTGCTCTTTTTCTTGCTTCAAAAGTACCAAATCCTACTAAAGTAACTTTTTTACCTTTTGCAACTGTTTTTTGGACAGTGTCCATAAATGCATTTATGATTTCAGCTGCTTCTTTTTGAGTAACTTTAGATTTTTTTGCAACTTCTTGTACTAATTCTTCTTTGTTCATGGTACTGTGTCCCCTTTCTTATGTCTACGTTTGTTATTATAACCGAAGCTTCAGAGATTGCAAGTCCTTAATGATTGTTAACAAAAGATTTTTTAATTTGCTTGAGTCATTCAAGCGGACGCATAGTCGGAAAAGCGATTACATCCCGAATAGTTGCGGAATCGGTTAAAAGCATAACCACACGATCAATGCCTATACCCATACCTCCGGCAGGTGGCATACCATATTCCAGTGCGGTAATAAAGTCTTCATCTATTTCCATTGATTCTTCATCTCCGGCTGCTTTTGCTCTTGCTTGTGCTTCAAACCTGTTTCTTTGGTCTATAGGATCCGTAAGTTCGGAAAATGCATTTGAAATTTCCCAACCGTTTATTCTTGTTTCAAACCTTTCTGTTAATCTTGGATTTTCCCTGTGTACTTTTGCGAGCGGAGAAATATCTCTCGGATAATCCAAAATGTGAGTAGGTTGAATTAAGTGCGGTTCTACTTTTTCTTCAAAAATTCTTTCAAGCACTTTGCCCCAATTATCGCAGTCTTCCACATCAATTCCCAATTCATTTGCTTTTTGAACCGCTTCTTCATAACTTACTATTGATGAAAAATCTATTCCGGTGTATTCTGAAATCGAACCAATCATGGTTTTTCTGTTCCAAGGGGGAGTCAAGTCGATTTCTTTTCCGCAATATGAAATCTTTGTAGTTCCTAAAACATCGTTTGCAACGGAAGAAATCATATTTTCTATCAGGACCATCATTTCATTGTAATCCACATAAGCTTGATAAAGTTCAATCATAGTAAATTCGGGATTATGTCTTGTATCTATACCTTCATTTCTAAAATTTCTGTTAAGTTCAAATATTTTTTCGGATAAACCGCCGACCAAGAGTCTTTTTAAGTGTAATTCCGGTGCTATTCTGAGAGCCATATCCATATCAAGTGCATTATGATGAGTCATAAACGGTCTTGCATTTGCACCTGATGCTTTTATATGTAGCATTGGTGTTTCAACTTCCAAAAAACCTTGATTAACAAGATATTCTCTTATTTTTGTAATTATTTGACTTCTGATTTTGAATGTATTTCTGACTTTTTCATTCATTATTAAGTCGACATATCTTTGACGATATCTTGTTTCAACATCTGTAAGTCCATGAAATTTTTCCGGCAGAGCTTTCAATGATTTTGTCAATAAAGTTATTTCATTAACTTTTAGACTTAATTCTCCTCTGGGTGTTCTTCTGACGGAACCTTGACAACCTATAATATCTCCTATATCAAGGAGTTTTAAATCTTTAAATTTTTCTAAACCCATATTTTCTTTATGACAAAACAGCTGAATTTTCCCGCTATCGTCCTGCAAATCCATAAACATTCCGGAATTTCTGATTGCGGTAATTCTGCCCGCAACAGCGTACCAATCGTTTGTTTCTGCTCCGGCATCAAGGTTTTGATATTTTTCTTGTAAAGATTTTGTATTTATATTTTTCCCAAATGAATACTTAAAGGGATTAACTCCTTTGTCTGCTAAATCCGTTAATTTTTGTATTCTTGTCTGGCGAACGTGATCCAAATTTTCTTTTTCTTCCATTGTTCCTCCATTTATACAATATTGTTAACTTTATTTTACATCAAACATAGTTTTTGAGATAATTTAATTAAATTTGAGGTAAAAATGGTTAAACAATTTAGTGAAAACGGTGTCATTATTCCTGAAAATTTAATGAAAAAGCAAGCAGATATTGAATCTGTAGCTACTGCGTGTTTAAAAATGGCACAAGACAAGATTCTTTGGCATAATGAATCTGATTTTCATTCAATTTTTATTTGTGAAAATTCTCTTGGAAGATTTATTAAATATGGAGTTAGTGTGCAGGCGGGGGAAATTCATTCTAAAGTATATTCGGGAAACATTCCTTATCTTAATTATTTTTTAATATCTTATTTTTTAAATCCTGATATCAGAAAAGTTCTTTTGGTTGGACTTGGCTCGGGAATTCTTGTAAAACAGTTAGAGAAGCTTTTTGATAAAATCGCGGTTATTGATATTGTTGATATTGAAGAAAATATTCTTTTTATAGCGAACAATTTTTTTGGATTTAGGGAATCAGACAAAACAAATTTTTATCTTCAAGATGCAATAGTATATTTACGTAACAACAGGAGAAAATATGATTTAATAATTGTTGATGTTGCGGGAAATGAAGGTATAGACGAAAGATTTTTTTATGATGAATTTTTGAAAAACATAAAGAAATCACTTTCAAGAAGCGGCATTTTTGCTTTTAATTCTTGTGCAAATACTGATTTTAGCGAAAGTGATGAAGAATTTTTTGGATTTACAATAAGGAAATACAAGGAATATTTCAAGAATTTTGCGGTATATGACGGAAGGACATCTGACGAATTGTATTATAAATTATTTTTTGATATTGATAGCCGGATACTTGATGTTACAAATGCAATAATATTTGCAACAGACAGAAACATAGATGAAGATGCAATGAGAAACCCGAGCAGGGAAAAGATACAAAAGATTTCATCAATATGTGGAGATATTTTGAGATATACAAAAGATCTGCACAAAATATATCGAAGGAGTTGAAATTGAAAAAAGCAGAGTTGTAAACAACTGTAAAGAATGATTAAATGTCGAAACATGTTATACTGAAAAGCTTTCCGAGAGAAGGATAATCAAAACAAAAAAAACTTAACAAAAAGTGAGCTTAGGATTATTATTTTAAAAGGAAGGCAAATTTATGGATTTTATAATATTTGGGGGATTATTTATATTTTTCTTATGTTTCGGAATAATAAGTATGAAGCGGAATGAGAGGAGGGAACGGGAGAAGCGATTTGAGGCAATCAATCCGATACTGGGGAAGCCGTTAATTTCGACAGAGCCGCATGATATAAAAGAGTGGAAAGCAACGGTTAAGGATTATAAGAAGGTGACGGCATCAGTAATAGTAAGTCAACCGATATCAAAAGTAATAAAAAACAGATGGGTGCAATTTTTTAATAATAAGAAGTATTACGAAAAAGAATTAAAAAGAGCCTCAAAACTGGCAGTAATAAAAATGAAGAATACGGCGATGGAAGCACATTTAATAGTAAATACGAGGGTACAGACATCGATAATCAGATCAGGGAAACTGTTAGAGCCTGATAAAATATGTGCAATAGCATACGGAACAGCTATAACATATTATTAAAAAGATATTGACATTTTAATATGTACAAAATAATATAAAAGAAAGAGTGAAAATTGGGGCGTCGCCAAGTGGTAAGGCAGCTGGTTTTGGTCCAGCCATCTCGGAGGTTCGAATCCTTCCGCCCCAGCCAAAACTCACCTTACAGGTGAGTTTTATAATTTTATAAAATATAAATATTGTTG
>CANQLA010000160.1 GCA_947624605.1 Candidatus Gastranaerophilales bacterium
TTTGCAGGAACTCTAATCAATGCTGATCTGTTTGATAAACTCCACGCAAGGTAAACAGGTGCTTCATAACCCGGTACAAGACGTTTATAACTGTTTACAAGAGAGTTTGTTATTGCACTAAATGATTTAACGTGTGCCAATAATCCCCCTATACTGTACAGTGCTTCTTTCGAAAGCTGATAAGTCCTGTCAGGAGCATAAAAACTGTTTTTTCCGTCTTTAAATAATGAAATATTACAATGCATTCCCGAACCGTTTATACCAAAAACAGGTTTCGGCATAAATGTTGCATATTTACCTTCTTGTTCGGCTATTGCTTTTACAACGTACCTGAAAGTCATAATATTATCTGCTGTAGTAAGTGCATCTGCGTATTTAAAATCTATTTCGTGCTGACCGTATGCAACTTCATGATGGCTTGCCTCAATTTCAAAACCCATCTGCCTTAAGGTCTTTACCATTTTCCTTCTTAAGTTTTCTCCCTTGTCTTTTGGTGCTGCATCGTAATAACCTGCTTTGTCATGTGTATTTATTCCGATAGTTCCGTCTTCATTTTTATCAAATATGAAAAATTCCGCTTCCGGCCCTACGTTCATTATGTATCCTATTGATTTAACTTTCTCAATCATTTTTTTTAGATTGCATCTCGGACAACCTTCAAATGGTGTTCCGTCTGCATTATGTATGTCGCAAATGAATCTCGCTACGTATGCTTCATCATCACACCGCCATGGCAGAATTGTAAATGTATTTATATCAGGATAAAAATACATATCTGATGTTTCAATATTTCTGAAACCCTTGATGGATGAACCATCTAACATTATTTCATTATTTAAAATTTTATCTATTTGACTCTCCGGCACTGACAGATTTTTTATGATACCGTTAATATCACAAAATTCAAGTTTTATAAATTCTATATTGTTTTCTTTTATAATTTTTTTTATATCTTCTTTTGTATAAGGTGCATTTTTGTGCTGAATTATGTCTTTTATCATACAATATACCTCTTTTAATTTGACACTGTTTATTATTATTTATAAGTGTCTTCTCTGTCAAAATTAAAAAAAGGTTAAATTTTGTAAAAATAAAAATTTTGAAATGAAAAATTTAATTTAACGTTTATTAAAAACAAAAAAACTTAAATTTTATATTAAAATAATTTTATTTTAATATAAAATTTATTAAATAATTGTTTTTAATCTATTTTCTTTTCTAACTTTAGAAAACTTAATAATTACCTGCCTTTGAAACATCTTTTTAATTATAAATATTATAAATCACTATTGTTATCTTGTGTGCATTTTAATATCTCATTCATGCTTCCCGTTCTATATCCCTGTAAATCAGCAGAAATATATGTAAATCCATAGTTCTTAAATGTCTTTACAATATGTTCCCTTATATTTTTTTGAACCAACTTATCAAATTCCGAAAATTCAACCTCAATTCTTGCCATAAGATTATGAATCCTGACTCTCACTTGTTTAAAACCTAAATCAATCAAAAACTGCTCGGCTTTATCAACCATTTCAAGTTTTTCTTTTGTTATGGCTTCCCCATATGGAAATCTTGATGCTAAACAAGCAAAAGACGGCTTTTCTCCGGTTGGAAGCCCTATCTCTCGTGACAAAATTCTTATATCATTTTTTGTTAATCCCGCATATTTTAACGGGCTTATAACGTTTAATTCCTTAACCGCTATTAATCCGGGTCTGTAATCACTTTCATCATCAATATTTGAACCTTCCGCAACATTTTTTATATTATTTTCAGCTGCAATTTTTTTTATCTTTGTTAATAATTCTTTTTTGCATAAATAACATCTGTTTTTGGGATTTTGACTTATACCCTCTATGTTTAATTGTTCAGTCTTAATTATAATATGTTTTATATTTTGTACTTTACAAAAATTAATTGCTTCATCAAGTTCTCTTTTCGGGAAAAAACAAGATGTTGCCGTAACCGCAATAACCCTTCTCCCCAAAATATCACTTGCAACTTTTAAAAGATAAGTTGAATCTACTCCTGACGAAAATGCAACCGCTAAATTCTTTATTTCATTTAAGTATTTCCTTAGTTTTTTTTCTTTGCTCTTTAATTGTGTTTCTGTCATTTAATTATTTATTACCATCATTACTTCAGTTATGTCTATCCTGATAAAATTGTACCACACAAGTATAATATTTAATTTGAATACCAGCTAATATTATTATTATTATTATTTTGCTTTACGGTTTAATATTTCTAAAATTAAAAATACTACTTTGTTAAAGCAACAACAATTTTATAAAAATCTTCAATTTTATCAGGATTGTTTTTCAATTTTTCTATAATTATCAATAATAAATCTTCACGGCTCTTTTTATGTTCAAAATCAAATGCCTCAACAAAAGAACTGTTTAAAACATCCAGCAGATTTTCTAAATTTAATAAAGAAGGATAGTTTTTACCGTTTTCTATGTTGCTTATTGTTGTTGGATCAACATTTATAAGTTCTGCCAATTTTTCTTGGCTTATGTTTTTACGTTTACGTAATTCTCTGAGCCGCTTTCCGAGTAGTTCTTTTTTGTTCATAAATAACCCCTCGTTTATAGTGTATAGGCAATTAACTAAAATATGAATTGAATTAAACTCAAATAATGTATTGAAAAATGAGCTTAATTCATTTAATATTGTATTGAACTCATATATATTAGAAAAATATGAGTTGAATTAGATATATTAATTTTTAGGCAAAAAAATGACACAAAATATACAAAAATGTGCGGAAAAATATAGTACATCCGTTTTGACAATTTTAAACCTTCTTTATATGAAAGAAGTTAATATAAATAACGAAAAAAACAATATTAAAAATCAAAATAACTGTTTAAGGATTTATAAATCCCTCTTTTTATCACCGAATATACAAATCCTTTTTTTCAAAAACGTATTTAACAAAAAATTCAGTTTTGTGTTTGAGGTTTGTTATGATAAAACGTAATTTATTAATTAAATTATTATTATTAATAAATTTACTTATTCCTTTTTTACTTTTATTTATCTTTAATGATTTATTGTTAAAGATAGGTGTTCCTCTTATTGTCGGGTGCATATTCGTTTTTTTATTCTCTTTAATATTATATAAATTTAATACAGACAAATTTGTGCCTAAAATTTTTATCATAACAAGTTTATTTCATTTTATAGTTGCAGTTTTTATACAGGTTTTAAAATACGGAATATTAGATTTAAATTCTTATTACGGTTTTTCAGCTATAGGTATAGATGATGACGGATGGTTATATCACAGTTTGGCAATTAATAAGTTAGAAAACAAAGTATCAGAGGGTCCGTTTTTTTCCGAAGTTGTATATTATATATATAAAGTTTTTGGTATTAATGAATTTAACGTATGTGTGGTAAATTCAATTCTTTCAGGTTTTATTCCGGTTGTAATATATTCTTTAAGCAAGAAAATCTATAATAACAATTTATACAGTAAAGTTCTGGCTTATATAATTGCTTTTTCATTAACTGTGGCAGCTTATACAACTGTTTTAATGCGTGATGTGTATATAATGTTATTTTCATATTTGATTATTTTTTATTATTACAAATTTCAGGTAAATTTCAGTTATTTAAATTTGTGCAAAACAGTGATATTTTTTGTGCTTTTATGTATGTTCAGAGCATATGCGGCAGCAGCTGTGTTGTCGGCTTGTGTTGTTGCTCACCTTGTAAAACTTGCTAAATTTAAAATAAGAAAAAATATTATAAGCATAAATAAATATTCTTTATTATTAATTATATTAATCTCTGTTCTATTGATATTTTGTATTGTTTTTAATTCATATTTAAAATTGGACTATATAATTTCGCTCTTTGATATGGAAAAGATATTAGAAGTAAGTGAAATAGGTTATGGGGGTGCAAATTCAAGCTTTGGAGTCAATCGGACTGCTTTATCTCATTGTTTACCTTTATTTTTAGCATTCGGCTATTTTTGTATGTTTTTTGCACCGTTTCCACATCAATGGCTGTTATCAAGAAATGTGGTTCAAGCTTTTTCTGCTCCTGAAACCATAATCTTATATATTTTTCTGATTCCCTCATTTTTTAAAGGAATGGTTAAAGGATTTAAAGAAAAAAAATTTATTGTAATGGCTTCAGCTTTATATATAATGTTTGTTTTTACTTTTTACGGAATGATTTTAGATAATTCGGGAGCAGTTTTTAGAGGAAGAGCTCCTTTTATTCCGTTAATATTTCTAATTGCTGTTTATACTCCGGGTAAATTTTTAACTAAGGTTTTAAATATCGTACGTGATAAATTAAAACTATTATAAGTATGATAAATATAAAAATACAGAGATATAATCTATAGTGTTATTTTATCAATTTTAAAAATTATTTTTTAAGAAATATGAAAAATGCTGTAATATCCAATATGTATCTGGTATAATTAAAATATAAGTTTTATGGTAAATCATGACACAGCGGTATCGTCTAGGGGTTAGGATAGCAGATTCTCATTCTGTTGACACGGGTTCAATCCCCGTTGCCGCCGAAATTCCCCAAAACCCCAAAATGATATGTAAATAAATCTTAACATTAT
>CANQLA010000161.1 GCA_947624605.1 Candidatus Gastranaerophilales bacterium
AATTACTAATGGTATTTCATTAATTTCTGATATTGCTATAAAGAAACTTTCTATTAATATTATTCTTACATCTTTTGCCATCGCAACAAACATTTTTCTGAAATTTTCCGCTTGCCTCTCCTCTTTTGATTGAAATTGATATTTCCCGAGTTTGGTAACTCCTTCTACAATGTTCTTTACATCTTCTCCAAATTCCGCTTCAATTTCTTCCGCTGTTGTTTCCGTATCTTCTATTACATCGTGTAAAAATGCTGCCTCGATTGTATGCTTATCCACACGCAAATCAGCTAGTATTAATGCTACTTCACAAGGATGAATTATATATGGCTCTTCACTTACTCTGTATTGTCCTTCGTGAAGCTTTTTCGCATACTTATATGCTCTGTCTATTTCTTCTGTTTCTTCTTCCGTTCTTCCTTGCTCATTTAATATATTGTGTAGTTTTGCTATTAGTATTTCATCATTCATCGTTTTTGCCTTTGCTTTTATTTTAAAACGTTTATTGAGATTTTTCCACTAAAATTTTTTTATTTTTTTTTCTTCTTCTTTGTTTTATAATTTTTTTGAATTTTTATGGATGATTTTGTTTTAAATTGTATTAAAAAATCTATAAATGGTGTTATTTTAACTGTTAAACTAACTCCTAATGCTTCTAAAGACCAAATTGTCGGTTTCTGCGACGATTATATTAAAATTCGCATTTCTGCTCCACCTAATGAAAATAAGGCTAATAAAAAATTAATAAGTTTTATTTCTGTTTGGTTAAATATTCCAAAGTCTTATATCTCGATTATTTCCGGTAATAAGTCCAGATTTAAAAAACTTCTTCTTACAAATTTTTTGTTTGAAGATTTAGTACAAAAATTATTTGTTTATGATAAAATTATTTCATAATTAATATGGAGTCAAAAATGTTAACACTTGTTTGGATAATTCAAATTTTTTGTGCAATATTACTAACAGTTCTTGTCCTCTTACATTCTCCTAAAGGTGACGGACTCGCTGCAATAGGCGGTATGGCTAATTTGTTTTCTTCACAAAAAAGTGCGGAATCAGGTTTAAATAAATTAACTTTTATAATCGTTTTGATTTTTATAATTTCATCTTTAATTACAGGTTTTCATGGTATTAATATATTTACTTTTCTCATTTTAGGTTTCATTGCTCTTATGATTATAGCTTTTATTTTCTTAACCAAAAAGTAACTTTTCCTTTCTTTTTCTTTTTATTTTACCGCAAGCTTATAACTTATATCTATTGCTTTGGATATTTCTGAAAATTCTACGGTTCCGTCTAATATTATTGTTATCCAGTGCTTTTTATTCATATGATATGCCGGGAAAAAACCTTTTTTCATAATTAATTTTTCAACGTCATTATAATTTGTTCGTAAATCAATTATTTCAACTTTTTTATCACTTGCAAATCCAAGTTTATTTTTATCAATTGTCATAATTACAGCATACCATTTATAAGTATCTTTCCTTCTTAAAACTGCATTTTTGTCATATTTTTTCCACAAAAATTCTAAATCATCTCCATATTTATCTTTTACATATTTAATAATTTTTTTTGAAATACTTTCTGTAAAAACGCACTCATCCCTATCAAAGCAGTTTATCAAAATGTCGTGGATAACATTATTATATTCTTGTTTGATTTTATTTATGAAATTGCCGTTTGCAATTTCTGCAAGATGCAATGTGTATTCCTCTTGTACGTCTATATCCGTAACTTTTGATGTTACGGCTCCGTCTTTATTTATGATTATTTCAAGTAAAAAATCCTTATTATTGATATATGTCCTCAAAACATAATTATCTGCTTCTGCTGAAAATCCGTAATTTATTAATTTCGTTTTATTATACTTTTTATTTTTAAAAATATTCGTTATATCCATTTTTGTTTATCTTATTAACATACAATCACCATAGCTATAAAATCGGTATCCTTCATTAATTGCATGATTATAGGCTTTAAAAATAAAATCTTTTCCTGCAAATGCTGATACTAACATCAACAAGGTGGATTTTGGCAGATGAAAGTTTGTAATTATTTGATTTACAACTTCAAATTTGTATCCGGGGTATATAAAAAGTTCTGATGAATCTTTGACAGGAATAATTTTGCCGTGTTTTTGCATTGTTGTTTCTAAAGTTCTTACACTGGTTGTTCCTACTGCTGTAATCTTTTTACCTTGTTTAATTGCCTCATTGATTGCATTTGCACTTTCTTCCGATATTTCAAATGCCTCTGAATCCATTTTATGATTTTCGATATAATCGGTTTTGACCGGTTTAAATGTACCTATACCTACGTTTAATGTTATGAATGCTTTTTGGACACCTTTTTCTTCAAGTTTTTTTAATATATCTTCAGAAAAATGCAGTCCTGCTGTAGGTGCTGCTACTGAACCTTCATGTTTTGCATATACTGTTTGATAACGTTCAAAATCAAGTTTTTTGTATTGTTCATCCGTTATATTCCTTTCTATATAAGGAGGCAATGGAATATTTCCGTATTCTGACAGTATTTCATGTATGTTTCCGCTGTAATGCAGTCTTATTTTCCACTTATCATCAATTTTTTCAATAATTTCAACCGATAATTTTTCCCCTGCTTTAAGTATCATTTTAGGTTTTACACGCTTGGACGGTTTAATTAAGGCTATCCAAACATCTTTTTCCGTTTCTCTTACTATAAAAATTTCTACTTTTGCTCCTGTATCTTTTATGGCAAACAATCTTGCCGGTATTACTTTTGTATCGTTTAAAACTAAAAAATCATTTTCATCAAAGTAATCTGTAATATCATAAAAATGTTTGTCTTCATAACAAAGAGTCTGTCTGTTTAAAACAAGCATCTTTGAATTTTCTCTTTTTTGCACCGGATATTGTGCTATCAAATCTTTTGGCAGATTGTAGTCAAATTCTTCGAGTTTCATGTTATTTTTCCGGTTTTACATCAATAATATTTGGGTTTTTGTCCGCATTATCAAGCTGTTTATTGATTATAAACGTTTGAATAACTTGAATGATATTGCTTATAACTAAATATAAAAGCACACCTGCAGGTATCGGTATAAAAAAGAAAGTTGCTGTCAACACAATTGGCATTGTTGTTCCCATTGTTTTTTGCATTGCCTCTTGCTGAGGATCAGTCTGCTGTCCTGATTTTTTATTAGACATTGTCATAATCTTTGTAGATAACCACATTGTTATACCAAAAATTATTACTAATGCAAGTACATCATAATTCATACTTGTACTTGAAGCATTGGATGGAACTTCAGCAATTAATATATCTCCCTTCCTTTCAAATTTTATATTTTCTGTTTCTCTGGCAGCAATATTAGTTATATCTACTTGTGCTTCTTTTATGGTTTTATTTTCTGTAGTATCAACTTGAAACGCATTAAGTGCAAGTCTTAATTCAATTGGCTTTCCCGGTTCTAATTTGTTTTTATATCTCAAATTATCTCTCGATTTTTGAACTTTTGCTTCTTCTTGTGTACCGTCGCTAAAATATACTATTGCTTTCTTTCCGAGATTGAAACTTGAGTTGCTGCTTATAGTAAAACTTCCGTCCCCGGAACGTGCGGAAGTTCCTCTTATTGTTGCATCGAGTCTGTTTATAAACAAAAATTTTGCATTCCCGGCTAAATCAATAAATTGTGTACTCATCAAAGCAGAATACAGTAGAATAAATATCGGCATTTGTATTAATAAAGGCAAACAACCTCCCATAGGATTAAAGTTGTTTTCTTTATAAAATTCCATCATTTTTTTCTGCATCATTTGAGGATCGTCTTTGTACCTGTCCTGTATCATTTTCATTTTTGGCTGTATTTTTTGCATAACTTTCATTGATCTTTGCTGTGAAACACTTAACGGCCACATTAACATCCTTACAATTATCGTTAATACTATTATTCCAAGTCCGTAACTACCAAATAAACTGCTTAAAGTTCTAAGCAATTCTACAGTTGCATTTGTAAAAAATTCCACTTTTATATCCTTCCGATTGTTTTTTAATCTCTATACTTTTCTATATTTTCAATTATATCTTAAACAATTTAATGCACAAGTACGGGAGAATCTTCTTTTGCCGTACCATGCTGTGTTTTTCCCCAGTCCATGGTTTTTTCGGTAAATATAATTTTAAATACTATAAATACCACTATCGGAAACCATAATACCACAAGATATATACAGGTTTCAAACGACTGTTTTAAATTTTCTAATGGTTTGAGTCCGTTATATTTTCTTAAGCTATACATTAATCCCGTCATGAAAAATATGAATATGAAAAATGCTACTATTAAAGATGATAATATCTGGTTTTCATCATATTTTATATACCTGAAAATTTGAAATGCAATTTCCGAAAAAAACCAAAACGGTAATATAAACTCAAATATATATGCTGTCATGTCAACACTGACTCTCAATGATATGTCTCTTGAACACAGCACTGACCAAAAATTTTCCAAATACCTTCTGATACTTCCTTCAATCCATCTTCTCCGCTGTCTCACAAGAGGAATATATTTAGTAACTCCTTCTTCATATACACATACATCAGGACAAAAACGTATAT
>CANQLA010000162.1 GCA_947624605.1 Candidatus Gastranaerophilales bacterium
CGGAGCTAATACGGTAATCAGGGTATATATAGCACAAAAACGTAAAGTATCAGTAGGAGATAAACTTTCAGGAAGACACGGAAATAAAGGAATAGTATCCAGAATACTGCCGAGGGAAGATATGCCGTTTTTACCCGACGGGACACCTGTAGATATAGTACTTAATCCGCTTGGTGTACCTTCACGTATGAACATCGGACAGACGTACGAATGTTTGTTAGGTTTGGCTTCATATTTAACAGGAGACTATTACGAATCCCCGTCATTTGATGAAATGTACGGCGAAAATCAGTCAGAAATTGCAACGAAAGCGGAACTATTAAGAGGTATAAAAGAATCAGGCTGTGATTGGGTCAGAGAAGACGGAAAAGTAATTTTAATGGACGGAAGAACGGGAGAACCCTTTGACAGACCGGTAGCGGTAGGATTGATATACTTCTTGAAGTTAGTACACCTGGTAGATGATAAAATACACGCAAGGAGTACAGGTCCGTACTCACTGGTAACGCAGCAGCCGTTAGGAGGAAAAGCACAATTTGGCGGACAAAGATTCGGAGAAATGGAAGTATGGGCATTAGAAGCATACGGTGCGGCATATACACTGCAAGAAATGCTAACGATTAAATCTGATGATGTAAACGGACGATCGAGGGCATATGAAGCTATAGTTAAGGGTGATAACATACCGAGACCTGGTATACCGGAATCTTTCAAAGTGCTTGTAAGAGAATTACAAAGTATCGGTTTAGATATTCAAGTTTCAAAGAAAGGCGGAGAAGAAGTAAATCTTATGTCAGATTCAGATGATATAAGAAAATCCGCACCTAAGAGAGTTCTTTCGGATATGGACTCGGACTTATTAAATATAAATTTCTTTGAAACGCCAACAACGTTCAAAGAATAGTAAAAAAGGAGACAAATAAGAATGTCAACCAGTATAGATTATTTCGATTATATAAGAATAAGCATAGCATCTCCGGAGAGAATTCTCCAATGGTCATACGGAGAAGTTTCAAAACCTGAAACAATTAATTACCGTACGTTAAAACCTGAAAGAGACGGATTATTTTGTGAAAGGATATTTGGACCTACGAAAGACTGGGAATGTTATTGCGGAAAATATAAAAGGGTGCGTCACAAAGGTATAATTTGTGAAAGGTGCGGAGTTGAAGTTACGGACTCAAAAGTAAGACGACACAGAATGGGACATATAAAACTGGCGGCACCTGTTAGTCACATATGGTTTTTAAAAGGTATACCAAGTTATCTTGGGTTACTTTTAGATATGACACTTAAAGATTTAGAGCAGGTAATATACTTTAACAGTTATGTAGTGATAGATCCGGCAGATACAGAGTTCAAGAAATTCCAGCTTTTATCGGAAGACGAATATGAAGAATACATAATGGAGCACGAAGATAGTGCATTAAAAGTCGGAATCGGAGCAGAAGCAATTAAAGATTTATTAGGTGAAATAAATCTTGAAGATGCAGTTGCAAAAATCAGAGAAGAGCTTCATTCTGCGGGGGGATCAGTACAAAGGAAGGCTAAATTAATCAAAAGATTAAGGTTAATGGAATCACTGATTGCCAGCAATACGGAGCCGACATGGTTAATAATGGATGTACTTCCGGTAACTCCGCCTGATTTAAGACCGATGGTGCAATTAGACGGCGGCAGATTTGCGACATCAGACTTAAATGATTTATACAGACGAGTAATCAACAGAAATAACCGATTACAAAGACTATTAGAAATGGGTGCACCGGAAATTATTGTAAGAAATGAAAAGAGGATGCTTCAAGAAGCGGTAGATGCTCTTATAGATAACGGAAGAAGAGGCAGAACAATTGTCGGACCTAATAACAGACCGTTAAAATCGTTGAGTAATATAATTGAAGGTAAGCAAGGCAGATTCAGACAAAATCTGTTAGGAAAGCGTGTTGATTATTCAGGACGTTCCGTAATTGTAGTAGGACCGCAATTAAGCCTAAACCAATGCGGATTACCGAAAGAGATGGCGATTGAGCTATTCAAACCGTTTGTAGTAAATAAATTAATAGAACGTGGACACGTACAAAATATCAAGTCTGCCAAAAAGAAGATAGAGCGTTCAGATCCGGTGATTTGGGATATATTGGAAGAAGTCATTGACGGACATCCGGTAATGTTGAACCGTGCACCGACGCTTCACAGATTAGGAATACAAGCTTTTGAACCGAAGTTAGTTGAAGGAAGAGCTATACAACTTCATCCGCTCGTATGTACGGCATTCAATGCAGACTTTGACGGTGACCAAATGGCGGTTCACGTTCCATTGTCGATTGAAGCACAAGCGGAAGCAAGAATGTTAATGCTGGCAACTAATAATATATTAGCACCTGCAACCGGTAAACCAATAATAACACCTTCTCAAGATATGGTAATGGGAGTATATTATCTTACTTTGATGAGAGAAGATGTATCAGATACAATGCATTATTTTTACAATTATGATGATGCAATTTCTGCGTATGACTGTGGTGTTATCAAGTTACACGAAAAGATTGTAGTTCGTGATGAAAATAATCAAAGATTTGAAACGACGGTTGGAAGAATTATTTTTAATGAAACCATCAGAAAATCTTTATTGTCCTCGTAGTTTAAATTTAAGGTGATAGAAAATGGATACTTTAAAAAATAAAAATACAAAGAAAAGTGTTGAATTTATAAATGAGCAGATGAATAAGAAATCACTTGCAAATTTGCTTGCACAAATGTATCTTGAATGGGGCGGAGCAAAAACTGCAGACCTTGCTAATAACATAAAAAATTTAGGGTACAGTTATGCTACAAAAGCAGGAGTAACGATATCCATAGCAGATTTATCTGTACCGCCAATCAAGAAAGAATTACTTGACGATGCGGAGGCGGAAATTGCAAAATCCACTCACAGATATTTAAAAGGTGAAATTACCGAGGTTGAGAGATATACAAAGGTAATTGATACTTGGTCCGAAACTACTGCTAAACTTACAGAAAATGTAGTATCAAATTTTGACAGGTTAAATTCTGTTTATATGATGGCATTTTCCGGAGCAAGAGGTAATTTATCTCAAGTATCACAATTAGTCGGAATGAGAGGATTAATGGCAGATGCACAGGGTCAAATTATTGACTTGCCCATTAAATCAAATTTCAAAGAAGGCTTAAGTGTTACAGAATATATTATTTCAAGTTACGGAGCCAGAAAAGGTTTGGTTGATACTGCATTAAAGACAGCTGATTCAGGATATTTAACCAGAAGACTAGTTGATGTTGCTCAAGATGTTATCGTTCGGGATATAGATTGCGGAACGGAAAAATGTATTAACATGAAAGCAATCACTGATGGTGAAAAAATAGTTGTTCCTTTAATTGACAGATTATTAGGAAGAACGGTTGCTCAAGATATAACGGATGCGGAAGGTAATATTCTGATTACAAAAAATACAACTTTAAACAGAGAAGATGTTAGAAAAATTGCAAGTTTAAATTTAAAAGAATTAAAAATGCGATCGCCGTTAACATGTGAGTTAGAATACGGTATTTGCCAAAAATGTTACGGATGGGCAATGACAACGCAAAAGACAGTTGATGTAGGAGAAGCAATAGGAATTATTGCAGCCCAGTCAATCGGTGAACCCGGAACACAGCTTACAATGAGGACATTTCACACAGGCGGAGCTGTTGCAGTTAAAGGAGCAATGAAGCATGTTGAAGCAAGTGATGACGGAGAAATTATTTCTGATATAAAAACAAAAAATGAAAGAACAAGACATGGAGATGAAGTAATAGTAACTATTACCGAAGGAGATATAGAACTCAAGACAGAAAAGAGAACGTATAAATATCATATTCCCGGACATGCCAAGCTTCTTGTTGCAAGAGGAGATAAAGTCAAAAAAGGACAAATACTTGCGGAATATGCTCCTCAAAGTGTTACGGACAGCAATACGTTAACGGAAAAGGCAACAAAAGATATTACATCTGATTTATCAGGAGAAATCAGATTTGAAGACTTTGCTGCGGATGAAAAGAAAGACAGACAAGGAAACGTATCAAGAACTGCAAATAAAAACGGAATAATCTGGGTATTAGGCGGAGATGTATATAATCTGCCTGGCGGTTCAAAAATTCTTGTGAAAGATAAACAAAAAATCCAAACAGGAGAAAAACTTGCAGAAATCAATATTGCTTCTGAACACGGCGGAGAAGTCAGAGTTAATGATTCGCTAAAAATTGAGGAAGTTAATTTTGAAGGAAAGAAAATTAAAAAAATTATTTCCGGAAAAGAATTAACAATAGTAATAGCATCTATAGTTCCAGCGAATGCTACTTTTGAATCGACAAAGAAAGAACAAATCTGGACAGTTGAAGAAACAGGTGAGAAATATATAGTTAAATCACCGATAGATACGGTAGTAGAAAATGGAATGATAATAGCAGAACTTATTGATGATGAACATACGGTATCTTCAAGCGGTGAAATAAGATATAACGGTATTGAAGTTGATGAAAATCAAATCATTACAAAG
>CANQLA010000163.1 GCA_947624605.1 Candidatus Gastranaerophilales bacterium
CTATATTTATGTCAGGAATTCATATATTATAATCCTACTAGATTACCAGGACCAATAGAATGGGTTAATAAAAAAAGAATCAGAGTTAAGGATTCTTTTACTAGATTATGGTGGATGTCTACTACGCCTGATCCTCTGGCAAACAATAGAAATGTATTAGGGGAATATAGTAAGCAAATGAATAGGTTATTAGCAACAGGTAAATATAATTCGGGGAAAAGACCATCAGAACATTTAATAAGTCAAAATGCATTTGCTATTGATAATGGGGGATCAATTCCTTCTAACGTCATTATAGCTCCAAATACAGATTCGCACTCAGCATATTTAATTAAATGTAAAGAAAAGGGACTCCCGATACATCCGGCTAGAATGCCAATGCAGTTGCCTGAGTTTTTTATTAAAATGTTGACTGAGTCAGGTGATATAGTGTTAGATTGTTTTGCTGGAAGTAATACAACTGGATATTGTGCGGAAAAGTTAAATAGAAAATGGATTAGTGTAGAGGCAAATAAGGATTATTACATGGGGTCTAAATACAGGTTTTGAGGAATAAAGATGGATAGGATACGATGGCCAGAAAAGTTTCCAAAAGAAGAAATGATGATTTCTGTTATAAAGAAAACAATAACGTCTTCTTGGAAAAATAATTTAACGATAGATGATGTAAATAAGTGGATCGACAATTTTTCGGGAAGAGTTTATTGCCCAGATGATGAGAAGAAAATGGCATTGTGGATGCTATGTAATTTTACATATTATAATGAAAATGAAGTAAACCATTTGTGTAGAATGATATATAAGAATTTATTACATGATATAGCACAAAGAGAAGGTTTGGATTCTAATGAGAAATTAGCAGATGCATTTGAAAATATCTATTTTGCGGCTATGGGTAATGCTGGAGAAAGCGGGGGGCTTTTATTATATTTTTTTAGACAGGAATCGGGGATTAGTATAGATAGATTTTGTTATCCATCCGCTATACCTAAGGATGAAGCAAAAACAGTAGTTTTTATTGATGATGTAACATTAAGTGGTGGAACTGCAATAAGGTTTTTTCATAATAATTTGAAAGCAATGAAATATAAATGTGCGTATTATATCACTTTATTTGCTAGTCACGAAGCAGTAAACAGATTAACAGAATTAGGAATTAATGTACTATATTGTACTTTGCTTGATGAACGAGATAAGTGTTTTTCAGATAAATCAATAATGTTTTTGGAATTCCAAGAATTGAGAGAACCTGCAAGGAGAATTGCAGAAGAGTATGGGAAAATATTAGCTCCAGATAGACCATTAGGATACAAAAATGGTCAGTATTGTTTCGGATTTCATTATAATATTCCCAATAATTCTCTTCCGATATTTTGGTCTGATAATGGATGGTATCCAATTTTTCCTAGAAAGGAGAAAATTCACAATGTTAAACAACGGAATAATAAATTCGAAAGATACATTTGAAAATCCATTCGAGGATATTAATGCTAATGTACTTGACCCTAAAAAAATAGTGGAATATTGGTGTAGCCCTTTTGCACAAGGGCTATTGTCTAATTTTGATGAACATAAATTTCGTACCAGCAAAATTCCAATTATACTTCAGGGATCTCGGGGATCGGGTAAAACAACAATTTTAAAATATTTTTCTTATCCCTCACAAATTGAAAGAGCTGAAGAAAATAAAACGACTTTTTTAAATACTATTGCATACGAAAAAGAGGTGGGTTTTTATTACAGATGTGATGACTCTTTTATTTCTACTTTTAAAAGTATTTTTATGAATGTGGATCATGAAAGGTGGACAATATACTTTGATCACTATTTAGAAATGATATTTTGTAAAAGTATTTTGGAAATGTTATTTGTATTAATAAAACGTAAAGAAGTGGATTTGGGAGATGAAAAAGAATTTATACTTGAATTAATTAAAGCAAAATCTTTAGAAAAAAATGATATTGAATTGTCATTAAATGGAGTTTATGGTTTTATATGTGATCAAGTTAATTATATAAATAATTTCAAGAACCAATTTATTTTTACGAATGAAAAATTTGCTCCCCAAATTATTGTAAGTCTATTTGATTTTAGTGAAAAGATAATATCATTATTGAAAGAGTATATACCAGAATTTAAAGAAGTTTTGTTTGTTATGATGTTTGATGAGTTTGAGAATTTATCAACTGACTTGCAAAAACGATTTAACACACTAATAAAATTTGCAAAAGAAAATATTTCAATTAGAATTGGAAGAAGAAGTGAGGGAATTATCACTAGTGAGACCATAAATCAGACTGAGTATTTGCGGGAAAATCATGACTACTATTTGGCTTCTCTTGAAAAAGAACTTGATAAGAATAATAAAAATGTAAGAGAGTATTTTTTAGAGATAGCAAAAAAGAGGTTTTCTGTAATTAATGGAGACCACACGCGAGCATTGGATATTATTCATATGCTCGGGGATAAAGAGAATTATGATGTTGAATGTATGGAAGCTTGCAAGAGTAGAAAATTACATTTGACATATATATTAAAAGAGATACCGGAATTATCTGACGATGAGAATATGCGTGAAAGGATAATAGAGATTATCAAAAATGATGAAAATCCAATAGCAGAGACTTTAAATGCGTTGTGGGTTTTGCGAGAAAAGAAAAATCATTATGATGCAGCAAAAAATATAGCGAATACAATGAGAAGCTATTTCGCAAAAGATGGTCAAGAAGATACTAAAAAATATGCAAATGATTATACAAATAAATATAGATATGCTATAACAGTATTTATCTGTTCAGTGTACAAGAGACCTAAATTATATTATGGATTTAATGCTATTTGTTATTTATCGAATGGAAACACAAGAACTTTCATAAATTTATGTAGGACAATTATTAGTGATGCTCTATTTTATGAAAAGAAAAAATTTATCGATACAGGAATAGTATCGAAAGAGGTACAAAGCAGAGCGATACATAATTATTCACAGGCAGAATTTGATGAGATATGTTCAATAATTAAATATGGAAATTATATTAGAAATTTTGTGATGAATACTGGAAATATCTTCTCAACATTTCATAAAGATAGGAAAATGAGATATCCAGAGACAAATCAGTTTGTGTTTAGTGAGGTTGATTTATATCCACAAGATAGAGAAATACTTGAGGTTGCAAAGAGCTGGGCTATGATAATAAAAAAAGAAAAGGCTCAGAGGGTTACAGCAAGTATAGACAAAAAAGCAGATATATACCATATTAATAAAATTTTCTATCCGATATTTAATATTTCATATAGAACGAGGGGAGGTGTTAATCCGACTTTTTCGAGAGAAGAGATACATGGTATGTTGACTTCCATGAACTATTCTCCGGTATCTCTTGATAATGAATCAAAGCCAGAAAATAAACATCAAAAGACTAAGAAAAATTGTCGAGATGATGGACAACTATCTTTGTTTGATATCAGGGGAGTATGGAATGATGAATAATAGTAGAATATACTTTATGGAAAAGATTGATACAGTTGTACTTCAGGGTGATCTATTTATTATGTCATTTGATGGAGAAGAACGATCTTATTATGGATGGAATCAGGTTGTAGAAAAGGGCGGAAATTATAAATCCGTACTTGTTTTATCTTATAATAGAAGTTTATTGCTGAAAAAAAAGAAATTGATTAATTCATTTCAAGAAAATGATTGGGAAACTTTGGAAGTTCCTAGAGAACAAATAAAATTTATTCAATCTTTAAATGAAATAGAAAGTTTGGCAAATGCAACTAGTATAACTATTGATATTTCTTGTTTAAGGATTCCTCATTTTTTCTTATTGATGAAGTATTTAAAGATGATCTATCCGAATAAAAAAGTTAATATTATAAACACAATTCCATATGATTATATTTTTGGAGGGGAACCATTTGTTTCGTATAAATCATATTTGGGAGATTTAGAGTTGTGTGAAATAATAGGATTTGGTGGCGTGACAGATTTTACTCAGGAAGGGGACTTGTTTATCTTTTTGGGATTTGAAGGAGCTTTGTCACTAAAAGTTGTGGAAGAAACTGTTTACAAAAATTTGTTTCTTGTAAATACAATGCCATCATACTATCAAAAGTATAAAGATATTAGTGTGATTAATAATTATAATTTATTAACATCAAAAAATAATAGAATTCTTTATGCACCGGCTGGAAATCCTTTCGAAGTATATAATATTTTAGACAGAGAGATTAAGGACAATCAACCAGTGTGTATTGCTCCTTTATGCACAAAGCCCATTGCTTTAGGCATTTGTATGTATGCACTTGAGCATTCTAATGTTAGGATTGTATATCCTGTATCCGATATATATAATGATATAAAAAGTAGAGATGTACATTTATCCTATGTATATGGTATCGACTTGTAATGAATATTAGTAATAATTATAATGATAAAATTCACTGTCTAAAGGGACAAGGTTTGATACAATCCCCGCCCTCCGATTTGGAGGGCAATTTTTTTATGGAGCCGGAAAAAGG
>CANQLA010000164.1 GCA_947624605.1 Candidatus Gastranaerophilales bacterium
CCGCGAGGATCCTTCCGAGCTGTTCCATCTTTGCCGCACGGTGGAGCAGGAACTAAAGCTCCCCGCCCGGTTTGAGGCCCAGGAGATCGAGACCCTGCTGACTATTAAAAAAATGATTGAAGATAGTAAAGAAGACAGCATCTTTAATAGTGATACACAAGAAGATTATACGATTGCTGTTAATTCGGTGCGAACAATTCGGAAAGAGGGCACGGACATGATTCGAGAAAAAGATGATATCGATAGTTTTGATTGGCTTGTTCAAAAAACAGGTATTCGCGAGAGAAAAAGCGTGGATATTCGTGGGTTTGAATGCCACTTCTGTGAAGCGCAGTCAAGCGATGAAGAGTATATTATCGTTTATCAGAAGGATAACCATATTAATTTGATTATCGATAAGGCTGATGAGTGGAGCAATTTTCAACGAGAGTTATATCATGAAGATATTCGTCAGAACAATAGTAAAGCAATGGTTTATATCATCTATATTTTAGATGATTTCTCAGATAATATCCCTATTCAAGTAATTGAGAGTAATACTACATATGGAAGAAAGTATGTTTTCACAGAAGACGAAACGATTACTTTTATCAATGGTATTGTAAAAACTTCAGATGAAGAAATTGGTGCAGTATCACCAGTTCAAGAGTGGGATAGAATTCTTAGGAAAGAGCATCTTACTGGGTGTATGACAGAATCTTATGCGTCTAAAAAAGTGGAGGCATATTTATCTGGTCAAGAGTTCGATGCAGATTATACAGCAGATGAGGATTATCATCTTTTTAGAAATAAGGTAGTTCCACAGATAAAATGGATAAAATCATTGGATACAACAGGATTTAGGGACTTCTGTTTTAATAAAAAGAATATGACCTTTGGGCAAGTTAACTTGTTCTATGGTGCGAACGGTTCAGGGAAGACTTCTGTTTTGGAAGCAATAGAATATGCTCTCACAGCAGAAGTGCGCAGAGTGAAAGATTTTAAAGTGAAATTACCTACTGAAAATTGCCCGAAATTGGATGTATATGATACTGAGGCGGGGATTTATACGTTTACACCTGGTTTTTCAAAAAAGAATAGTAAAGAAATTGAATGCGTATGGTACGGTATTCCTATAAGCAGAAATAAGTCCAATTTAAATGATAACTTTAATCGTTTTAATGCATTTGATTCAGAAGCGGCCTACAAGTTTATTCACGAATCAGATAATAGCGAAGACAGTTTTGCCTCTATGTTTGGTAACCTGATGTTTGGTGAAACGGTTGTTGATCATGAGAAAAAATGGCAACGTTATAAAAGGGCTTTCAATGAAAGGTATACTGAGTTGCGAAGTGAGTTAAATAATGCAAGAAGTATGGCTGAATTGTATAAGCAAAGTTTAGCTCAAAAAAATGATAATTCCAAGGCAGATGCTATTGAGTCAGGGATCATTGAGCTTAAAATGCGTGACAGAGGGAACCTGCCTAAGGCGTCCTCAGACCGCTATCCGAAAATATTTGACGAGATGATTTCTGTACGTAAATATGTGGACGTCATTTTCTCCCATCATTTAGAAAGAAAAAACTTTGCAGAGATAGAGAAACAGGTTTCAGACGTAAAGAACAATAGCCTTCTGTATGCAAGACAGAAAAAAGAGAAGTCTGAAGAAATAGCGAAACTAGCTAACGAAAAAGGAAGTATTAAACAGAAAATCTTTGCAGAACAAGAAAAACAGACGGAAATTCAGAAGCGTCTGGAACGAGTGAATACGGATATTCGTAATTGGACAATAGTTCAGAATGTACTGAGCCATGAGGATTCCATTAAACTTGTTAACGAGTTAATGGAAGAATTAGCGCAGATTAATGAGGATTTATATAATATTTCGAAAATTGAACAGAGGCCAGCTGTAATTAACTTCCTTAAGTTAGAAAATCGAGAGATGCTCCCAGTATCTGATAAAAGACGATATGAGATAGAACTTGAAAAGGAAAAAACATATAGAGTGCAATTAGAAAATAAATATAGTGAAGAAAAGAAGGCCTTTGGAGAACGGGAACAACAGAAAATTGAACTAAGAAAAATTGGAAAGATTCTAATGGTGGGGGCAGTTTGCCCTCTTTGCGGTCATGAGTATGGCGATAAAAAGCAGCTTCTTGACATTATTGATAGTGCTGTGATTGTCGATGATAAAATGGAGACACTTATTTCTGAAATACAGGATGTTGCAAAAAGAATTATTGAAATTGAGAAAGTTTTAGATCGTCAAAGAGTAATTGAAAAGGCAATGGAAGAATTAGAAGTTTTAAAAGATACAGTTTCTATAGTTAAAGATTACGGAACAGATTATGATAGTTTGTATAAATATATAACATCTAAAAATGAAAAAGAGAAAAGGAAAAATGAAATTATAGAACAGCAAAAAGCATTAGATTTACAGGGATTTTCATTACGCAATATTATGGCTTGTAAAGAATATAAGGCAATAGATCCTACGTATCTGGCATATTTGAAAACTGGAAGAGGGACATATTCTGATTTTTTGCAGAAAAGGTTAAGCAAGGTTCAGGAAGAAATACTTTTTTCCGAAGCTTTGATAAGTAAATTTGAAAGACAGCTTCAACAAAATGATCAAAGGGAAGAAATTATCCAAAGTGAAATTCATCATTTGGACGCCATGATCGAAGCATTGGATGTTGATATTAATCGCAATATTGGACAGGCGTTAGAAAATCTGAAAATGAAATTCAATTTATCTAATAAAACGATACTGGGAACGTGGGTGAGTCAATATCATACTATATATGATAAATGTGAATTAGAGGTACAACGATTAGAGTCGCAGAGTATAATTGCACAGGAAAAACAGATGTTATCTATGTATAGAGAAACAATTAAACGTGATGAACCTATGGTAGAACGTTGCGCACGGGCAGTTCAAACGCTTGAAAAAATGCCTACGTTAAGTTCTTTTGTGGAAAAAGAAATTCGAAATAATATTCAGCAGATTAGCAAATTCTTTAAGTGGATGCACCATTCAGGAGAATTTGAAAAATTAGATATTGATGAAAACGGTATTTATGCTGTGCGGGGGGTGAATCATCAATTAGTAAGAACACATGAGATGAGTACTGGACAGCGCTCGACAATAGCAATGGCTGTTATGTTTGCATTACATATGGCAGCGCCAGGGGCACCTCAATTTCTTCTGTTAGACGAGCCGCTTGCTACTATGGATGATACTCAAGTGCTTAATGTTTTGGATATTTTAAAATCTATGGCAGAACAGAATACACAAATTTTCTTCACTACAGCAAATGGAATTATGATTAATCTATTTAAGGAGTGCTTTAAAAATACATCATTTGATTATAAAGAGTATCAGTTTATTAAACGAGTAAACCGTCCTTCCGAAATACGTGAGACTAGCATTAATGATGCAAAAACGATTGAAGAATTAACTTTGGATGATTTGACACTTGATTTTCATCAATTTGCGCAGATTCGTGATATTCTGCGTAAAAACCAGGAAAAATTAGTATCAAGAGATGAATGGGAAGATGTTTCGGAAAAATCATTTGTAGTTAATAATGAAGAAGCTGAAAGAATAGCCAATCCCGTATCAAACAGTTTCTATTCCTTACTCACACAAGATGAGCAGAAAATGCTTGATAAATTGGTAGTGGATCAGCCCAAGGAATTGTCAGCGTTCATGGGAGTGACTGAATCACTTCAAGACTATAAAACAATTATGGAATCGATTAATGAGAAATCTTTAGATTTTTATGGAGAAACAGTTATTAATAGCAATGAATTTGTGCCTTGTGTTGAGAAAGAGTATTTGGATGAATTACTGCTTCAGCACGATACATATTATGCATATTTTGATGCGAGCAAATTAATCGAAGAACAGCGACGGCTAGGAGAAAGCCTTCGAAAGGCAGAGGAAGAACGTCAGAAAGAAGAAGCTCTTCGTAAGGAGGAAACAAATCTCCGTATCCAAATAGAAGAGGAATACCGGGAATCAGAAGCGGCGCATGTGATTCGATTAGAGGAAGAACGTCAAAGGGCTGAAGAAAAATATCGCAAGCATGAAGAAGAATTGCGGCAAGAAGAAGAACGACGTTTGCAGTTGGAAGAGAGGCTCCGTAAGTCTGAAGATGAACATCGTTTACGGCTGGAAGAAGTCCGAAGTCAAGCAGCGGAGGAATATCGTAGACGAGAGAAGGCCCGGCAGCAGGAGGAAGAACAGCGTCAGAAAGAGCTTGAACAGCAAAAGCTTTATTATAGGCAATTGAATCTCTGTCCGTATTGCGGTGGTTCATTCACTGGACTAATAAATAGAAGATGTAAACTTTGTGGCAAACTGAAGGATTATTAATTTGTTGCTTAAGGGTGGCTGATATGGAAAAACATATACCAAAAAGAACTTATAGAAATATTATGAATTCACTTGGGGGAGGGACTGTCCCTAGGGAAGGCCTAGGATATATTGCAGTGGGAAGAGAGCGAGAGATAGATTCTCTTTTGCGC
>CANQLA010000165.1 GCA_947624605.1 Candidatus Gastranaerophilales bacterium
ATAACTTTTACTGTATTTTCTCCGTCCCAGAGCGGTTTAACTTTTACTTTTCCAACTCCGGCAACTTCTAATGCCCATTTTTTGTAATGTGCATTGTTTCCACTTGTTACGGGGTTAGAAAGGTCATCAATGTATCTTTCGTAGAGTTCATCTTTTGTTTCTTCTTCATAACCCCCGGAAAAGGGTCTTTCATTTATTACGGCGGAAAAATTTCCTTTATAAGAAACAAATTTTGTAATCTGTTCAGATGGAACATTGCCGATTGTTCCTGCTGTAAGGCATTCGACTTTAACTTTTCCGTTATTGGTTATTGTAACTGATTCAATAGCTTGAAATTCTAAGCCGTCGGGAGTTTGAAATATATCTCCTGCCGTTACGGTGTCAGAGCCTGTCAGGGTAAGTTCACCTGATGAAAAGGTTGCTTTTCTATGTTTAATACCACGTAGCTGATATATAAGTCTTGCCATATCTTCAAGGTTTAAATTTCTTAAATCGGACCAGGATTTAATATAGTCAAGAATTACAAAAAACTGTTGGAAAAGATAACTTATGCTTCTGAAAAAATCCCAAGCAAATTCACCGACATTTTTTTGATATTTGTCGGGCAAATGCACTAAAAGTTCTTTTGTGATTTCAATATCTGTTTTAGTCATAAAAATCAATTACCTCGATTGTACTGCTCCATTCGATACCGTTTTTTAAAATTGCCGTAATTTCAATGTTTAGAGCAGTTCCGATTTTATAAAGTACTACATTTGAAATTTTATAAATTGCAGGATGAAGTATTGCTCCGTCTTCAATTTCTTTTTTTACCTGTGCAGGTTCAAGACAGGAGACATCTTTTTTCCCGATAAGTCTTAAAAGCGAAGTTCCAAATCCTGTACCTTCATAAATTTTGATAGTATCAATCGGAGTTAAAATAAATTTTGTAAACCAATTTTTAATATTCCGATAGTCTTTAATAAGTTCGGGCGAACCGTTTTTAAAAACTGTTTGACAAGTTGAAAAATCGTAATCAGGAGCATAACACAGCTCCGTTGAAATTGTATTATGGAGTATTTCAACACTTTTTTCGGTGACTTCATCATTTGTTATTGATAGTGTATTTTGTGGGAACA
Source organism: Candidatus Gastranaerophilales bacterium (assembly GCA_947624605.1). Classification (GTDB taxonomy): domain Bacteria; phylum Cyanobacteriota; class Vampirovibrionia; order Gastranaerophilales; family Gastranaerophilaceae; genus RUG841. Next base: position 1,119 of record CANQLA010000165.1, read on the forward strand.
TATTTAAACCACCTTTGGTAATTCTTTATTCCGCAACATTTCTTTAACCGCAAAGTATCTTGTTAAACAGATTCTTCACTTCGTTCAAAATGACATGATTATCTCTCAGTCGTTTTGTCAAAGTAAGTAAATAAAAATTTTTCAGCATCATCTTTAAATTGTGTTTCAAATTCTAATTCTGCCTCTTTAAAAACGTACTTGCCGAGAGTAAAGCTGAACGGCCCGCCGTGTTTGTTATAAATTGCGTGTCCGTATTCTATTAAATGTGCGTGCCTTGCAGAGTTAAAAACTCTTAAACATCTGCTGTCACCTCTAACATATTTTTTTCCGATTTTGAAATTTTTATGATAATTTGTTGACTTTTCTCTGCCTTTTTTGTCTATTCTAAAGTGGACCTCGCCATTTTTTACATTTTTATTTGCAGCTTTTTGAGCGGCTTTTTTAAGTCCATTTGCTTCTTCTTTTAAAAATTTGTCGGTTTCTTTAGGAAATAGCGTTTGAATTTCTCGCATTAAATCCTGTTTAAATTCTGAAAGTTCGTTAAATAAAAATCCTGTCATTATTATTTGTCCTCGTGGCAGAAGATTTCTAACCAAACACCCGTTTCGTCAGTATCAATAGTGTAATCAATCTCATATCGGATATTTCCGTGTTTTAAAAAATTCTTTTTGGGTAAAATTGACGGGAGATTTTTATAAATGACCGTAATTTTCATTGTCGTCTTTTGAACAACCGTATCAGCAGGACGGCTGCCCGAAAGCAAAGAACCTATCCGGCTTTCAATTTTGGCAAAGGTTTCTGCTGTTTTTCTTTTTAACCTCTGCTTTTCCCCGAGTTCATTTGTCGTTGTGGTTTCATAATACTCCCAAATTTCTATTTTGTGCCTTAATTCTCCACGATTCATTCTATATTACCCCGATAAGTTATTGTCTTTATCAGGTCGGTTATTGTAAAAGGCATTTCAACCGCCTGTTTGTCATTGAGTGCTGAGCGGTTGTCATAATAGTGCTGGACAAGGTATTTTAATAATTGTTCATAAAGCAAGTCGTCTGCAACGTATTTAATACCCGTCTTTACTTCAGCAAAAGATTTTGCGGTATTGAGCAAAATGCCCAAAACCGCATCATCTTCGCTGTGTGTTATCCTTAGGTATTCCTTTAAATCATTGACCGTTGTCATTTTCTGCCGCCAAAATAAGTGCCTTTAACTCATTATTTGTTGCGTTAGCATTGTATGTTATTTCTAATACATCACAAATTGTTTTAAGTTCGGCTTTTACGCAATTTTTAATTGAGTTTTCCGTAAAAGTAAATTCTGCAATCAACTCCGTTAAACTCTCTGCGGTAGCATCATCTTCAACGGTAATACCTATTTTTTCACATACCGCCGTTAATTCTGCCAAAGTCGGAGTTATTTCCGCAGGAATTATAATTTTTTTAACAAAGCAAAAGCCTCATTAACAACCGGTTTACCGTCAACCAAGCCGTATAAAGTATAGTCAGTTTCTGCCGCTTTGTTCCTATCCTGCTGCATCAGAGTTAAATCTTTATTAAAGTTGATTACGTAACCTTTTGAAAAATCCCCGAGAAGAACAGCATCATCAGGGATTGCATCTTCTTCAACAACCGCAACACCAAAAATTCTGCCCGGAAATGTGCCTGTCGGATCAGGAATAAATATATTTCTTCCTTCTCCGTCTTTAATTCCTGCAAGCAAATTCCATATTACCGCATTTTTTGCATAAAATTTTTTATTTTTATAACCTGATTTGATTTTGCCTATCATAGCTCTTATATTAGCTTCAAGCTCGGCATCAGTCGTTGCCTTCGTATATGTTATAACTCTTGGCGTGTCTGCTTCGTTATTAAGAACGGTAACAATACCGGTCGGCTGTGATTCCGACACTCCTAAACCGTTAATAACCGCATTTGCAAGTTTGTCGCCTGCCTGTTCTACAATTTTTTCTTTTATAAACGCTAAAAATTCGGGGGTTGCCATTTCCTTCATTCTGAATGATACTGGCATGTTTGTTCTTAAATCATAAGCGGCAAGGTCAATTTTTGCAGTCGCCACGCTTGCATCTGCCGCCGTATCGCCTTCTTCATACCAGCCGACATTTGCCGTCATTGTGCCTTTGGGTATAGTTAAATAGCCTTTAACGTGAAATTCTTTTACGTCTCTCAAAACCGCATGTGTTTCGCCGATTTCCGCAATAATTTCTTTTGCAAGTGTTTGAGGTATCACTGCTGCATTTCCGCTTGTTGTAGTTGTCGAGTTTTGTACATTATTGGCATTAAAGCAAATTCTTTCCTCCGCCGTTAATTCTTCGCCTTTTATGTATTTTGCAAAAACATCATCATAAGAAACTGTTTTTTTGAAGTCGTTTTGTCCATTCTGTTTAAACGGATTTGTCATGTTTTTAATCCTTTCGAGTGCCGTTTGTGCTTTGATTTCTTCATCAAATGCCCTGTCTAATGCTTCAATTTCTGCTATTTTTGCGTTGATTTCTTCCGCTGTTGTTAAAGATTCAGCAATATCAACCAATTCTTTTCTTTTGTTTTCATACTCTTGTTGATTCATTTTTAACTCCTTTTATTTTGATTAATTCTAATTTTGATTTTAGCAATTTGTCCATTTTGGTGTGTGCCTCAAAAGACAATTTGTTTTCGTCTGTAAGGTATGCAACCGCTTTATTTTCTGCCGTTACTTCAACATTGAAAACTTCTGCTGCCTGAACTCCGTTAAGCCACGTTTCAGCCGATAACATTTCTTTTATTTTCTCTCTGTTTATTCCCTCTTTTGTGTTTTCTTCGTAAATGTTCAATATTATTTCTTCAATTCCGTCAAGAACATCTGCGTATCTTCGGCAATCATCCGCATTTCCCATAATTCCGCCGTGAGGTTTATGAATCATCAAATATGTGTTTTCGGGCATAATAATATTGTCACCTGCAAAGGCAATTACAGACGCTATGCTTGCTGCAATTCCGTCAATATAAACTGTCTTTTTGCCGGCATATCTTTTTAATTGGTGATATATCGCAAGCCCTGCCGTAACACTCCCGCCGTCTGAATTTATAAAAATATTTAAATCTTTTCCCCCTGCCTGCTCTAAAAGTTCTGTAACTTCTTTCGGACATTTTTCTTCTTCCGTCCATTTATAAAGGCTGTCTTTTACAATATCTCCGTAAAAATACAGGTCAAAAGATTTTTCTGTTTTGTTTTTTACTTCAAAAAATTTCATTTTTCCTCTGTTTATTGATATAGATTCTTCACTTTCAGCTCAGAATGACGAAGCGATAAAAAATAATACCGCATTAACGAAGTAACGTAGATTTTGTTAAAAAAACTACAGCAGAA
>CANQLA010000166.1 GCA_947624605.1 Candidatus Gastranaerophilales bacterium
GTATGTCCTTAGCCGAAGTTTTGGTTTGTTTAACCGTTGTCGGTATTTTGGGAATGATTTTAATTCCTGTTGTAAAAAAACCTATTTCTAATAAAGAAAAATTTCTTTATAAGAAGGCTATTTATACAATGCAAAATGCTGTTGCAGCTGTTATGAATGATAATGGCGTTTTAAATTCGTCAAACTTCTGGCCGGAATTATCAAACAATGGTCAAAGCTTCAGAAAAGCCGTTGCAGATAAAATTATTACTCTTGACGGAGTAAACAAGTCAACTCCCGCAGGAAGTACAACTGCTTCTAACCCTGATTTCCGTTCCTCTGACGGTATGCTTTGGTGGGGTCTGCCTGAACAATGGCCTGCAGGTGCTGATCACGTCGATGTTAAAGTGGATGTTAACGGTGAAGGTGGTGCTAACTTAGCTTCCGAAGATGCTTCTGCCGGTCAGGCTCCGGATCGTTTGAAAATTCGTTTAATGAAAGACGGACGTGTACTTGTCCCGGAATATGACGGCGGCAGTGACTGGTCTTTTGAAACAAATTATTTAATGTCTCAAAAAATTGAATAACATTTGCATAAACAATTATATAGTATATTGTAACGACTCATGAATATGAGTCGTTTTTTTATCTTGTATTTATATTATTATTGTGTTATTATGTGCCGTAACAGTTCATTTTATCTGTGAAAGGAATTTTCTGATGGAAACAACAAATGAAAAACAAGCTACAATCGGTATTATTGGCGGTACGGGCTTTTATTCTTTTTTTGAAGGACAAAAAACCGTGGAAGTTAACATTGAAACACCTTATGGAAAACCCAGTGATACAATTACCATTGGTCAAATAGGTATTCATAAAGTTGCTTTTTTACCAAGACATGGTATCGATCATAGATTCTTGCCTCATACCGTTAACTATAGAGCAAATGTTTGGGCTTTAAAATCTTTAGGCTGCGAGAGAGTAATTTCTCCCTGTGCTGCAGGCAGCTTCCAAAAACATATTGAACCAGGGTCTTTTGTCGTTCCGGACCAGTTCGTTGACTGGACTGACGGTAGAAAAAATACTTTCTTTGAAGGTCCAATTTGTATTCATCCAAGTGCTGCTGACCCTTATTGCCCTGAAATGAGGAAAATCGCTATTGATGCCGCTCATCATCATAACATTTCCGTCCATGAATCAGGTACCGTTGTTACTATTAACGGTCCTCGCTTCTGTACTAAAGCTGAATCTCAATTCTTTACCAGGCAGGGTTGGGAAGTCGCAAGTATGACTCAATTCCCGGAAGTCCATTTGGTTAGAGAACTTGATATGTGTCCTGTCACTATTGCTCTTATTACCGATCACGATTGCGGGTTGGAAGGAGATGTTGAACCGGTTACTCATCAACAAGTTTGTAAAATCTTCAATCAGAACATTGATAATCTTAAAAAAATGCTCATAACGCTTATTGAAAATCTTCCTTTGGAACGTCACAATTGTAATTGTATGAACACTACTAAAACATCTTAGTTCTATTTTATTGATATCTGCAGATTTTTCTGCAGATATCTTAAGGAGTAATTTTGGGTATTATTATTTATAAAAGTATAGCTTATTTATTTCAAGTTACCTTCTTTATTTTGGTAATCAGTTGTCTTTTGTCTTGGCTTCCAAATATTGATTGGTATCGTCAACCCTTTAAATTCTTTTCTCAATTCAGTAATCTCTTTTTTACTCCTTGCAGAAAAATATTACCTCCTATCTACGGCATAGATTTTTCTCCAATTTTGGCTTTCATTATTTTACGTATATTTGAAGTCATTATCCTTGGTTTGGTTCAAATTTTGTTTTTTTAATTAATTCTTTTTACTTATATTGCTGTCAATATCCATATAAATTTTCGCAAAATTTTTGCAATTATCATAAATAAAAAACCAAATATAAAATCGTATATTGCTCTTATTAAACTTTCATATAATATCCAATCTTTTATATATGACAAATTATCATGCTTTATTATTATTGAAACTGCAATCATATATAAAAATCCAAGAAAATGAATTATTAAAACCATTGCTATGGAGCTCTTCAGAAGATTTCTTATTCTATAATCTTTTTTTATCATTATACCTCCGGCAATCACTCCCGGTATAAATGCAAGAATATATCCGAATGTTGGTTCCAATACATAGTCTATACCTCCTCCTAAACCAAATACCGGTATAAACAACAATCCTATTAATATATATATAAATACCGATGTCATACTACAAGCCGTTCCAAGTAACGCTGTAGTAAATAATACTACAGGTATCTGCGGTACATAAAAATATGCTTTCAATTCTAATACTGATTGTATTGTCGGAAAAATCGACGGATGCATTAATGCTTCTATCGGTCTTAAACAATTTATTACCTTTATTCTCGTAAAAGTTCCTATTATCAGTAATATTGTACAAAATCCTATCATTGACAATATTCCTACCAATCTTAACGGTGAATATTGTATTTCTCTTCCTAAACTTTTTGCTTCCGATGATTTCTCATGCTTGCTTTGTGATTTCATTTTATTTTCCTGTTGTATTCTTCCTTTATTTTCTTATAATTTGTCTTAAATTTGTCGTACCATATATTCTCCGTAAACATTATTAATGCATCTTCGTTGTTATCCTGATAGTATTTCTTCCGCATTCCTATTGTCGAAAAACCAAACTTTTCATATAAAGATATTGCCGGAACATTACTCGTTCTCACTTCTAATGTTATATATTTTATCATCTTTTTATAACATTTTTTAATTAAATTAAGCATTAAATATGTCGCTACTCCATTCCTTCTGTAATCCGGATGAGTCGCAAAAGTCGTAATGTGTGCTTCTTCCAATATTTGCCAAAATCCGTAAAAACCTATTATTTTTTTTGTTCCATTTTTTACGCAACAATATGTTGCTAATTTATTTGAAAGTTCATTTTCAAATGATTCTTCCGACCAATGATGATTTGGATATGCCTTCTTTTCTATTTCCATTATCTCTTTCAAATTGATTTTTTTTATTTTTTCTATCTTTAAATCTTCCATAATAAAATAATTGTATCATGATTATTTTATGGTGGTTATTATTCTTTTTTTGTAAAAAATTTTACTTATATCAAAAAATATCATATCCTATTATTAAGAGGTTATATCATGAAAAATATTATTTTATCCGTTACTTTTTTACTTATTGCTTCATCTGCTTTCCCGGCAGAATTTCTTATTGACAATATTGATTGTTCAAAAAGAATAAATCTGCTTGCCGAACCTGCTCCCATTATTAAGTCTGATAAAAAAAGTATCAATCATACAAACGATAACGTTAATAATCCAAAATCTGATACAAATGATTTACATAAAAATTTAAAAGAAACTTCATATGAAACTGAAAAAAACACCGTTGTATCTGATGATAACTCAGTTTTAACAAAAAAAGAACAAAAACTGTATGATAAAAAAATTAAAAAACTTCAAAAAAAAGAAGAAAAGTTAAAAGCACAAGAAGAAAAACTTAAGCTCGAATTAATACAAAAAAAAGTTGAAATAGAAAAACAAAAAGAAGAAATAACGGAAGCTTATCCTAATGCTGATGCTGCTGCAAAAAAACAAGAAAATTTATTAATTGAATATGAAAAAAAACGTCAACAAGCTAATAACGAATATAAAAAATCTATTCAGCAGATTAACCGAACTGATGAAATACAAGAAAAAATACCTGAACAAGAAATAAAAAAAACAGTTAAAAAAGAAAAAAATGCAGATGAAAATACTGCAATTACAACAAAAAATCAAACTAATGAAACCGTCATAAAAACAACACAGGAGCCGATTTTTAAATTTAATAGAAAAGAAGCTTCAATTTACAAAAAACAAATTAAAAATTCAGGTTTAAAATACAATGCCGAAACCTTCGTTGAAAATGCTCAAGAAAATAATTTGGAAATTATTCGTAACTTTCTTTATGCAGGAATGAATCCTGATACAACAACTTATTCTAAAACGACACCTCTGATATGGGCTTGTTTTAACGGAAATTTTGAAATGGTAAAAATTCTTACAGAAGCAGGTGCAAGTATTAATTTAGTTAACAAAGACGGTTTTTCCGCATTGCACGCTGCTGTAGAAAACGGTAATTTGGAAATTATAAAATATTTACTTCAAAAAGGTGCAAAAATAAATACAGCTACATTCATTGATGGATCAACTCCTTTACACACAGCTTGTTATAAGGGAGATAATGAAATTGTACAAATTCTTGTTGTTGCAGGTGCCAATGTAAATGCAAAAGACAAATATAATATTACTCCGTTGGCTTTAGCTTCTTTTTACGGCAAAAAAGATATTGTCAATTATTTAAGTTCAAACGGAGCGGAATTTGATGCAAAATCGGAAGAAGGAAAAAATCTTACGGCTGAAG
>CANQLA010000167.1 GCA_947624605.1 Candidatus Gastranaerophilales bacterium
TAATGAAGTTTGATAGGGTATATTCACCTTTTTACTCTCATAGGCATAACTTGTACTAATCAGCTTCTTTAAACCAAATGCTTCAAAATTTTGAGCAAAAAATTTTGTAAAATTACTCCATTCGGGGTCATCACAGGGCAATAATATAGTTTTATCTTTAAAAACTTCAAGGTTATAATCAACATATAACATTATTTCTTTTTCAATGTCTGCCCATTGTGTATAAAATTCATCATTTTTTGCTTGTTTTGCCTTTTTTAAATTTTCATTTGCCACTCTTTTAACCCTTTATTTAGGGTTTGTCATAATAGCAGGTTTCTTAAAAATAGCTCATAATAATACATATTGAGCAAGCATGAATATTGTTAAATTTTAATTAATACATTAAGCTTGCCTCAAATAAAGTGTTACCTTATAATAAAATTAGCGATATTTAAGTAAATAGAGTTTGTCATAATATGTATTATTATGCGACAAATTTATAATTCAAAATTTCTATAGCAATAATCAATTTCATCTTGTTCTACTCCTATGTATCTAAGTGTTATTGCTATTGAAGAATGATTAAATGTTTTTTGCAGAATAATCGGATCTTTAAATTTTTGGTAATGATGATAGCCAAAACTTTTTCTCATTGTATGAGTTGAGGCTTTAATTTTTATTCCTAATTCATAACAAGCATTTACTATAAATCTATGTACTTGTCTGCGATTTAATCTATTGCCTTGTTTGCCTAAAAATAACGGTTCATCTATGCTTCTACCTTTAGTATAATCTTTTAAAACTTTTTTTAATTTATCATTGATATAAAATGATTTCCTTTTTTGAGTTTTCTTTTCAATAATAGTAATATGAGTTTTATCAAACACATCAGAAACATTTAACCCTACAATGTCCGACACTCTTAACCCGGAATTTAAACCTAATACCCAAATTACATAATCTCTTTTATTATGTTCTTTTAAATATTCTTCTACTGCTCGAATATCCTTTCTGTTTTTAATAGGTTCAGCAATATGTTTTTTCATTTTAATCTCCTTTTTTAATTAAAAGTTCTATTTTAAAATTGTCTGTTAAAATAAAAAGAATTATATTTATTAATGTAAAAATTTCATGTTAAAAAGCTAAAACAATTATTCATAAAATGTTTTAGCTTTTTATACCGTATCAATATAGTTACCAATTTGTTTATATATTTTTTATCAAATCGTTAATTTTAAAAAAGGCATTATCTGTAATAACGTGTTCTATCCTGCAAGCATTTATTTCGGCTTCATCGTGAGAAAGATTTAAAAATTTTTCAAAGAATTTACAAAGTGTACAATGTTTAAAATATACTGTCTCTGCAATTTTACAACCCTGCTCGGTAAGAGAAATTCTTTTATACTTTTCATATGTAATATAACCTTGATCAGATAGTTTTTTTAGTGCTTCACTCACTGATGCCCTTGAGATATTTAATTTTTTTGCAATATTGACTGATTTAAATTCTTTATTTTCACGAGTATATTCATAAATGATTTCAAGGTAGTCTTCCATACTCGCTGAATTTTTTTCAATATTACTCAAAAAATTACCCTCTCTATACAAATATTATTTCTAATTACATTTTACATTAATATTAAAAAAATAACAGCTGTGTTTTTTATATAAATTTATATAAGATTTTTTATTTACAATTCTGGCATGGTGTATAATTGTATCATGCCTCATTTTTTCATTAACAAATCAAATATAATTGACAATATTATAAAAATTACCAATGAAGAACTTTTAAATCATTTGGTTAATTCAAGACGTGTAAAAAACGGTGAGAAGGTTTTGTTTATTGACGAAAATAAAATTCAATATGATACAACCGTTATAACTTGCCAAAAAAAACAATTAATTGCACAAATTAACAAAAGTTATCTTTCATTTAGAATATTGGATGCAGATATTAATGTTGCCAGATGTGTTTTAAAACCTGAAGCTGATTTTTCGGCAATACAAAAGGCAACAGAACTTGGGGTAAAAACAATTATCCCCTTATATTCCGATAACTGTGCGCTTAAAGAAAAAGTTATTTTATCAAAAATGGAAAAATTTCAAAAAATTGCTGACGAATCCGTAAAACAATGTGAAAGAGCAGATTTTCCCATAATAAAACCTTTGAAAAAATTAGATGACTTCTTAGAACAGGATATTAAAAATTATAATAAAGTGCTTGTTTTTTCTGAACGAGCAAAAGGCTTCGGCATAAAAAAATTTTTTGAAGAAAACAAATATGTTTATGGTGAAAAAATACTCGCAGTTATTGGTTGTGAAGGTGGTTTTTCAAATAGGGAATTTAATTTATTTGAAAAGTATAAATTACAGGAAATATCTTTGGGAAAATTGATTTTAAGGGCAGATACCGCATTAGCTGCAGCAATTTACGGAATAATACAAGAGGTTACGGATGTTTGCTGAAACTGTTTGGGAAGATGAAGTTATAAATTTAATAAAACCCTTTATAAAAGATATTGAATGTTATCTTGTCGGCGGGTATTTGAGAGATTTGGCCTGTGGTGAAAAGTCTTATGACAGGGATTTAATTGTAAAATCCGAGTGTGCGAAGGATTTAGCTTTAAAAATTTCAAATGGTGTTAACGGACATTTCATTGTTTTAGATGAGGTTAACAAAATATATAGAGTAGTTATGCCTGATAAAATAAACTATTTTGATATTTCTGCAATGTTAGACAACGATCTCGATAAAGATATTAAAAGGCGTGATTTGACAATCAATTCAATGGTATTTGATTTAAATAATAATAATTTCATTGACAAATGCGGTGCTTACAATGATTTTAACAATAAAATATTAAAAACATTTGATTTAAATAATTTTAACGACGATCCTCTTAGAATATTAAGGGTATTCAGATTTGCGGCAAAGTATAATTTTAACATAAACAAAGATATATATTCTTTTATAAAAAAAAACGGATATCTCTTGGCAAAGCCTGCAAAAGAAAGAATTAATACGGAATTGATGAAACTTTTTGAAGCAAAATATTCTCATGAAGCTCTTTTAAAAATGAACGAGTGCGGAATTTTGAGCATAATATTCCCTTGTACGGAAGAAATTAAAAAAATACCTCCTAATACTCATCATCACCTTGATTTACTTGGACATTCAATTGAAACTGTCAGACAAATTGAAATTAATTATGAAAAATTGGATGATGATAAAAAACTATACCTTGATGATAAATCATTGGGTAATTATTCAAGAAAGGCTTTTTTAAAACTTGCAGGTTTTCTTCACGATATAGGTAAACCTGATACTTGGACTATAGAGCAGCCATCAGGCCGGCATAGATTTATTATGCACGATGAAGTCGGAGCAAAAAAAGTTGTTTCAATCTTAAAAGAGTTAAAATTTTCTAAAAAACAAATTCTATATGTTCAAAGTATGATAAAAAATCATATTTACCCCTCCTCTCTTGTATGGAATGAATCTGTCGGTTCAAAAGCAAGATTAAAATATTATAGAAAAATGTCTCCGTATTTTTTAGATAATATAATTCTTGCAAAATCAGACAGATTGTCTGCAAGAGGACCTGCAATTACTGATAATGTCGTTAACAAAAATTTATCAGATTTATCAGATTTATTAAATGAATGTCTTGAATATGAAAAAAAACCTTTAACACCAAAACCTTTTTTATCAGGATATGAAATTATGAAAATAACAGGCTTGCCTCAATCAAAAAAATTGGGAGAAATTGTTAAATCTTTATATGCTGCACAGCTTGACGGCGAAATTCTTTCAAAAGAAGAGGCTGAAAAATTTGTATTAAGGTACTATAATTTATAGTAATATTCTTAATATAATATTGTTGTAAATTTGCAAAATCATACTTTTTCACACATAATATTTTAAGATGATTATATGAGGATAATACAATATGAATTCAGTTATAGCAGTCGGAAGAGCAGGAAAAGATGCGGAAATCAAATATTTTGAATCCGGAAAATGTAAATCTTCTTTTTCTCTCGCCGTTTCAAGATGGGATAGTAAAACAAAATCAGAAGTTACAGATTGGTTTAATATTGAAACATGGGATAAAACAGCTGAGTTTGCTTGTGAATATATAAAAAAAGGTTCTTTAATGTGGCTGGAAGGTCGTTTGAATGTTAATAAGTATACCGGTAAAGACGGCAGTGATAATAATTATTATATAATTAATGCAACTCAAATTCGTTTATTAGGTAAAAAATCGGAGAATAATTAAAATGCTTTTTGCCGGTGGTGTAGCTATTTTAGCGGATGATTTGACAGGAGCAAATGACACGGCTTTACAGTTTCATTTAAAGGGTTGTTCTACTCAAATTTTAACGAATATACATAATATG
>CANQLA010000168.1 GCA_947624605.1 Candidatus Gastranaerophilales bacterium
ATTATAAATTTGAAAATTTTTATGTATCTTGAAAAAATTGAAAGAGCTGCTTCTTTAATATTATAGATTGAACTTTCAAGAATTACAGCCTTAACATTATACTTTAATGCAGTTTCAATTGCAACGGCAGAACCTAATGAACGTCCCCAAAGAATAATGTTTTCAACTTTAATGCCCTGTTCTTTTAAATATTCCACAGCAGTTTCAGCATCTGTATAAATTCCTTCTTCCGAAGGTCTGCCCGCACTTTTGTAATGACCTCTGTATGACAAAAATAATGCCCCTAATCCAAGTTTCTTTAAAAATAATAACGTGTCTTGCCATTTTGTAATATTCTCCGATTGACCATGAAAAAATATTACAGTCGGGTTGTCTGCGGCAGGTGCTATAAATCCTGCATGAAGTTTTACCATATCTTTTGTAAACAACCGAATTTGCTTATAAACGGATTTAATCTCTTTACCCATATATGCTACTTTGTATACTCTCGGAGAAAAAAATAAAAAATTTTCTGCCTTTTTTTTGAAATATATACTTATTACACTTTTTTCTGATAACAATTTGTGCCATACAAGTACAAATAACTTGCAAATGACAAATAAATACCATATAAAAAGATAAAATATCTTACGTATTAAAAACATATTGCTAAAATTATAAAATACATTTTATTTTTCGTCTTTTTGTTAAGTTATGTTGCGAAATAAAAGAATTAATTGACATTTAATGAAAAATAATTAAATAAAAAATGTCGGGAAAATGATTAATTAAGGAGAAAAAACGGATTTATGAACGGAATAAATTTGTATACATTAAGAAGTACATATATTAAAAAAGTTACAAAAAAAGAAACATTGGGGGGCGAGCAAGAGAACAAAACTATTGAAATAACAAAAAACACAAAAGAAACAGCACCGAATAACATTTTGGATTTTATGGAAAATCAGTGCATATCAGTAAGAGCAGATGTCACAAAAACTCTGAAAATCTGTAAAATTACACAAAGCAATCAATATCAGCGTATATCGGAAATGATGAAAGATTTTGAGGCAGAGGTGGAATCGGGGCTTAGCACATTTAATTTGGAGTTTCCCAATATAAAAATCTCCGAAGATTCAAAAATGAAAGTAGTTCTGAACTCTTTAGAGAGAAAATATTTGTAAATTCTCTCCTGACTATTAATTAATCGTTTTCCACCGTACATTGTATGTACGGTTTTTTTTATTATATAATAATCTTGTAAAAAGAATCGAAATTTGGTATAAACAAATAAAGAAAAATGGAGAAAACAGGTGGGATATAAAGTATTAAAAAAGAAATTGATTTGTCCCGGTCAATATGAATATACAATTGAAGCTCCTTTTGTTACACGAAATGCAAAGGCCGGACAATTTGTAATTCTTCGTGTTGAAGAAGAAGGAGAAAGATTTCCTCTTACAATAGCAGATGCAAATCCTGAAACGGGAGAGTTAACATTGGTATTTATGGCAATAGGCTATTCTACCAAAAAACTTGCATCTATAGAAGCAGGAGAAGAAGTTTTAGATATTACCGGACCATTGGGAAAACCGACACATATAGAAAAATACGGTACGGTAGTTTGTATTGCAGGAGGGTATGGTGCAGCTCCGTGTTATTTAATAGCAAAAGCATTCAAAGATGCCGGAAATAAGGTTTATATGATTACGGGAGCAAGAACAAAGGATTTAATTTTCTGGCAGGATAAAATGGAAAAAGCTTCTACACAACTTTTTATTACAACCGATGATGGTTCTTTGGGTGTGAAAGGTTTTGGAACACAAGTTCTTAAAGAACTTATGGATAAGGAAAAAATTGATTATGTTATAGCGGTAGGACCTATGCCTATGATGAAAGCTGTTGCCGATTTAACAAGAGGTACGGGTATAAAAACTGAAGCAAGCATGAATCCGATTATGGTAGACGGAACAGGCATGTGTGGTGCTTGCAGGCTTACTGTAGGCGGCAAGGTTAAATTTGCTTGCGTTGAAGGTCCTGATTTTGATGCTCATCAAATAGATTTTGATGAAGTGATTAACAGAACCAAAATTTATAAAGATGAAGAAAGTAAACGTAATCAAGATTGTAATTTATTGAAAAAGTAAAAGGTAAAAATTATGTTAAACCAACCGGGCAGATATGCTGAAAAAAGACAAGATAAAAAAGGGGGCATTCCTGGATGTCCCTTGATGAGTATAAATAAAGACAGTGTTGTTCTTTGTATGCAAGAAGAATGTGCTTGGTATGTCAAAAGTTTTAAAATGTGTTCCGTCTATTTGATGGGGCATAATGCCGCTATGGATATAAAAATTAAGCAGACACCTCAAAGATAATATTTATGATTATTTTATTTTACCGTATGATGTTAAAAGTTTTTTAACATCATTAACCGGGATTGCAAAACCTATTCCGATGTTTGAATGATTATTATCAGGATTAAATATTGATTGGCTGATACCGATTACTTCTCCGTTTGCATTGACAATGGGTCCGCCGGAGTTGCCGGGATTAATTGCAGCATCTGTTTGTATCTTGTTTCTTTCATAATCTATTCTTGAAATAATACCGGTAGTCAATGTTCCGCTAAATCCAAAAGGGTTTCCTATTGCAAGTACTTTTTGACCTACCTTTAACTCTGATGAATCACCAAGTTTTATGACGGGCAAAGATGTTTTAGGCTCGATTTTGATAAGCATTAAATCACCTTTATTTTCAGGTTTATATAAAACCGAAGCTTTATAAACTTCTCCTTTTGCCGTTGTGACTTCTATATTGGCATCATCTTCTATTACGTGTGAACTTGTTAAAATTTCTCCGTGTTTTCCTACAACTATACCTGTTCCGGTAGAGATTTCATCTCCTTTAATTGCTTCTATAAAAACTATTGATGGATTGATTTTTTCATAAACCATTACATTAATGGCTTCATCTTGTGAATAATTGGCACTATATACGTTTCCGGCACAAAATGTGAAAAACAAAAAGAAAATAACTAATAATTTTTTCATAAAGACCACCCGCCCTCTACCTACATTTTAATTGTATACTTTTGTGAACATCAAAAAATCCGACGAGAGGATTTTGTTAATATCAGTAAAGATATTATTAAAATAAAAAGAAACAACCTGACACAAACGTTAATTCGTTTTATAATTTAATAAAGGCAAAATATTTAAATACAAAAATATTTAAAAATATAAGTTATATATTTATAAACAATATGAAAGAAAATAAAAGTTATAAAATGTATTAAAAGTTTTGAACAGGGAAAAAAATGAGTTATTGTATTATTTACTGCACAACTTCGTCAAAAGTCAATGCTTTGGAAATATCGGAATATTTAATTAAAAATAAATTGGCAGCTTGTGTGAATATTGTTCCGCAAGTCATATCCGTTTATAAATGGGAAGGTCAAATTGTCGAAGGTCAGGAATTTTTAATGATTATTAAAACACAAGAAAAACTTTTTAAAAAAGCAGAAAAAGCTATTATTGAAAGACATGAGTATTCTCTGCCGGAAATTGTTGCAACTCCTGTTATTAAGGGTAATAAAGATTACTTAAAATGGCTGAAATCAGAGACGGTTTAACTAAAATTGAATTTGTAAATTATTTAAAATCACTGGGTATTGATGTCCGTTTGAACACAAAAGCAAGAGGTCATTGCGGTTTTTGCACAGACAGCAGGATAGATATTTCTAAAAATTTATCGGATGAAAGAGCTATAGAGGTTTTACTGCACGAATTTGCGCACTATGTTCATTTTAAATTAGAACCTGAGTTGAGAAAAACAAAAGGTTCTTTGAGAAAACTTTTTAATACGGAAAATATTGAAATTATACAAGATGAACTTTTTCAAATTACTTTACTTGTTTTTGACAATACTCCAATTAGGAAACTGTCTGTTATGAAAGATTCTTTAGCAAAAAAAATAAAAGAAGAACGAAATTTTATTAAATCTTTTTATCCTGATTTTCAATCTGCAAAAAAATTTAAAGAATTTGAAAAATATATTGTTCATTCCGAAGCAAAATATTTGTTGAAATATGACAAAGTTCTTATAAAGGGCAGATGGTTTAAAAAAGACAGGTTAATAACCGTTGGGACGATAGAGACAGACTTTCCGGAAATGCCGAAAGTTTTTATGTCTTATATTAAAATGAAATCTTTAGAAAGACGCAGAAAACGTTTAAATACCCGCATATCAAAAATATACGGATATTTAAGGCAACCGACGGAGTTGTTTGCAAGATTTTTTGAATTAATCTGTACGGATATTGAAGCGGTTAAAAATCTTGCACCCAA
>CANQLA010000169.1 GCA_947624605.1 Candidatus Gastranaerophilales bacterium
ATTATAATAAAGGAAATGATAGTCAAAACAGAAGATATAGACAAGTCAAAATATTCAAAGATAGACGTAGAATTTGAAGATACTCCGGAAGGGATAGATTTGGTGGAACCTGCAAGAGCAGATATACATATAGAAAGAGTGAGTCCGGGATTTATAAAAGCAGAAGGAAAAATAAGTGCAAAAATTAAAGCGAAATGTGACAATTGTTTAAAGGAATTCATATTGAATTTGGACACAACGATAAGTGAGATATATGCAGAAACAACGTTATATGAAGAATATAAGAGTGAAACAGAGATAAAAGATAATTTTTTTGCAATAGATTTAAATGGTTCAGGGGAAATAGATTTAACAGATTTAATGTATCAATCCTTAATATTAGCTATTCCAAATAAACTTGTTTGTGATATAAAATGTATAGGACTTGAAGAGACAAGTAAATATATAAAAAAAGAGAATCAAGATCCGAGATTAGAAGTATTTAAGACAATAAAGACAGAAAAGGACGAATAACATGGCAGTTCCAAAGAAGAGAACGGGTGCATCAGCCCAAGGACACAGAAGAGCAAACTGGAAAGCGACAATACCGACAGTTACGAGATGTAAGAATTGCGGAGCAACAATACCGACACATACGGTATGTCCGGAATGCGGACAATATAAAGGCAAAGTTGCAAGCAAAAAAGAGCCGGTAAAAGCAGCAGACAGCACGGAAGAAAAATAAGGAACGATACAGGAAATTTGGAATGACAAGAATAGCAGTAGACGCAATGGGCGGAGATTATGCCCCAAAGGCGATAATAGAAGGTGCTGTATGGGGTGCATACGAGTATAATGTACCAATAGAATTAGTAGGACGAGAAGATAAAATCCATGCCGAGCTTGACAGAATAAAACAAGAAGGAATCATATATTCCGGAAACGGGATATTTAAACCAAAAAGGATATCAATAGATCCGGACAAATTGGATATAAAAATAACGCATGCAAGTGAAACGATAGAAATGGGAGAAGCACCGGGTCAAGCGATAAGAAAGAAAAAGAATTCATCGATAGTATTAGCTGTGCAAGCGGTAGCAAAAGGAAGCTCTGATGCAGTTGTTGCAGCGGGATCGACGGGAGCGGCAATGGCATCGAGTTTGTTTGGATTAGGAAGATTACCCGGAATAGACAGACCTGCGATATGTTTAACATTACCGTCGATGAAGAAACCGGTAGTAATAATAGATGGCGGAGCAAATGCAAACAGTACTCCTGAGATGTTGTTCCAATTCGGTATAATGGGATCAACCTTTTCTAAGAACGTGTTAGGAATAGAGAATCCGAGAATAGGAGTTCTAAATATCGGCGAAGAAAGAGGAAAAGGAAACGAATTAGTACAAGCAGCATACAGAATGTTTGAACAAAAGAAAGAGCAGCTGAATTTCATAGGAAATGTTGAAGGGAAAGAAGTCTTTTTAGGTAATTGTGACGTAATAGTATGTGACGGATTTGTAGGAAACGTTGCATTAAAAACAATAGAAGGAGCATCTTCAATGTTGTTTTTTATGATAAAGAACGAATTTACGGAAAACATTGTATCAAAAATAATTGGAGCATTAGCGAAACCATTTATGAAAAAGATATACACAAAGATAAATTATGAAGAATTCGGAGGAGCACTTTTATTAGGTGTAAAAGGAATAACAGTAATTTGTCATGGAAGATCTACATCATATGCAATAAAAAATGCGATAAGAGTGGCAAAAGAAGCAGTTGAAAAAGAAGTAAATAAAAAGATAGAAGAATTTTATAAAACAGCATTAGACAGTTAAAAACGGAAAAGATATAATATGCAAAGTATACCTGTAATGATTTCGGGGATATCATATAGTGTACCCAAAACCATTGTAACTAATGATGAAATAGCGACATTAGTTGACACGAGTGATGAATGGATAAAGACAAGAACAGGAATAGAGGAGAGAAGAGTCGTATCCGGAGGGGAGACATCGGTAACAATAGGTATAGAAGCAGCACAAAAGTTAATTAAAAACAGAAATATTAATCCTAAAGAAATAGATTTAATAATATCAGCGACATCAATACCGTCAAAGGCATATCCGGCAGTAGCGTGTGAAATACAAGCAGCGATAGAAGCTGACAATGCAGTAGCATTTGATATAACAGCAGCATGTTCAGGGCTGATATATGCGATGAGTATAGCAAAAGCGTACATATCAAGCGGGACATATAAAAAAGTTTTACTAATAATGACAGATGCTAATTCAAAGTTTGTAGACTGGACAGACAGGAGAGTCTGTTGTATTTTTGGAGACGGAGCGGGAGCAATGCTGCTTGAACCGTCAAAAGACGGGGAAGATGATATAATACAAATAGATTTAACAACCATAGGAAAACTTGGAGATTACATATCGCTTGAAATTACAGGAAAAAACTGTCCGTTAGCGGAGAGAAACGAAGAAAAGCCATTGTATATACATATGGAAGGCAGAGAAGTATATAAATTTGTAATGACAATAATGCCTGAAAAAATAGGGGAGACGTTAAAAAGAGCGAAATTAAAAGAATCTGATATTGATTATTTCATACCACATCAAGCAAATTTAAGGATAATAGATGCGTTAAGTGAGAGGCTCGGTTTTACGAAAGAAAAAGTAATAGTAAACATACAAAAATACGGAAACACATCAGCAGCATCAATAGCGATAGCGATAACAGAAGGAATACAAAACGGAAAAATAAAATTGCCATGTACAGCATTATTAACGGGATTTGGAGCAGGAATGACATGTGGTAATGCAATAGTAAAACTAAGAGAAGGAATTGTATAATGAAAAAAACAGCATTTATATTTCCCGGACAAGGGACGCAGACAGTAGGAATGGGCAAAGACCTATATGATGAATTTGAAATGGCTAGAAAAGTATATGAAACAGCAGACAGAGCATTAGGATATAAGATTTCGGAAATATGTTTTAATGGACCTGAAGAAGTATTAAAAGAGACAAGATACACGCAGCCGGCGATATTAACAACATCATTAGCGTGCTTAGAGGTATTAAAAGCAGAAACAGAAATCGAAGCAGCAGCGGCAGCAGGACACAGTTTAGGAGAATATGGTGCATTATACACATCAGGAGTAATAGGAATAGAAGAAGCCGTAAAAATAACAGGAAAAAGGGCAGAGCTGATGAATGAAGCAGCAATAGAGACATCAGGCTCAATGGCGGCAGTTTTAGGATTAACAGAAGAAACACTTCAAGAGTGTTTAAGAGAGTTAAGCAAAGAAGGAAAAATATCCGCAGCGAATTATAATTGTCCGGGACAAATTGTTATTACCGGTGAAAAAGAATTAATAAAGAAATCAATAGATTTTTTAAAGGAAAAAGGAGCGAAAAGAGTGATAGAATTAGCGGTATCGGGAGCATTTCACTCAGAGTTAATGATAGGAGCAGCAGAAAAATTTGCAGATTATATAAGAGATATTGATTTCAGAAACGGAATGATTCCGGTATATGAAAACACGGATGCACAAGCAGTAAAGGACGGAAAAGAGTTAAAACAAAGAGTAACGAAACAAATATACTCACCTGTTCAATGGACAAAGACAGTAGAAAATATGATAAAAGACGGAATAGAAACATTTGTAGAGATAGGACCGGGGAAAGTACTTGCAGGGTTAAATAAAAAAATCAATTCAGAGATAAAGACATACAATGTAAATGATATAAAAACACTAAAAGAAACAGTTAGTGAAATAAAAAGGAGATAAAATAATGGGAGAAAAAAAAGTTGCCCTAATAACCGGAGGTTCAAGAGGGATAGGAAGGGCATGTGCAATAGAATTTGCAAAAGCCGGATTTGAAACGGCAATAGTATATGCAGGTAATGAAGCAGCAGCAAATGAAACACTAAAAGAACTTGAAGAAGCAGGAAGTGATGCTGCGGCATATAAATTTGATATTTCAAATGAAAATGAAGTTAACGAAGGAGTAAGCAAAATAATAGAAAAATACGGAAGGATAGATGTATTAATAAATAATGCGGGAATAACGAGAGATGGGCTGTTTATAAGAATGAAAACAGAAGATTGGAATGCAGTAATAAACACAAATTTAAGCGGAGCTTATTACGTATCAAAGCCTGTTGTAAAGCAAATGTTGAAACAAAGATACGGAAGTATAATAAATATTTCAAGTATTGCAGGTGTATACGGAAATGTAGGACAAGCAAATTATGCGGCAGCGAAGTCAGGTTTAATAG
>CANQLA010000170.1 GCA_947624605.1 Candidatus Gastranaerophilales bacterium
CTTGTAATTGCATGTGCTTTATGTGCAGAGATGAAAAAATAAATTTTTCTGAAGAAAAAACAAACAGACTGTTATCAAAAATTGATGATGTTTTTTTACCTATGGTTCAGAATGCTGAAATTGTTGATGTGAACGGTTCGGGTGAGGTTTTTTTGAGTAAATTTTATAAAATTTTCATTAAAAAAGCTATTGAGGTTAATCCGAAAATTAAATTTGATATTATGACAAACGGTCTTTTCTGTAATGAAAAAAATATCCTTAAATACTCTTTAAAAGGAAAAATGAATGTTGTTACCGTATCTGTTCACGCCAGTACTGCAGCAACTTATGATAAAATTGTAAAATACAGTAACTTTAATATGGTTTTAGATAATATCGCATATTTGTCAGATTTAAAAAAGAATAATGAAATCTTGGATTTAGCATTAACTTTTGTATTGTCTTCTTATAATTATAAAGAGCTGCCTGAATTTATCGAATTGGCAAAAAAATACAATGCATTTGCAAATATTTGGGCAATGCGTTTAAATATGGACATTTTAGAGCAGTTTGATGTAATGAATAAAAACCACCCGGAGCATAAAAATTTGCTGAAAGTTTTAAAAAAATGTAATTTTAATTTACCGTTTGTTCGTGCAAATAAAGAAATAACAAATCTGATACAATAAATTTAAAATTTTATTAATGGAGGAAAGTTATGATAAAAGTTTGTAAATACCCGTTTACATACGTAGAAATTCATCCCCGAGGTACAGTTGCTTGTTGTTGTTCTTCATATACGGATGATTATTTTTTTGGAAATATTTTTGAACAAAGTTTTGAAGAAATATGGAACGGAGAAAAAGCCAGAATATTCCGCAAAGATATACTTGAAGGTAAATATTCATTTTGTCATTTGGATATGTGTACAGGTATCGATACTTGTAAATATATGAAAAAAAAGGACGCAAATCTTATCATGCCGTATCCGAAGATAGTTAATTTCAGTTTGGATGAAACTTGTAATGTAAAATGTGTTATGTGTAGAGACAGAATAAAAGCTACAAATAAAAAAAAGTTGGAGAAATTAGAAAAACTTTTAGAAACAACATTTATCCCCATGCTACAAAATGCACAATTACTCCAGATGAACGGAGAAGGCGAAGTTTTTGCAAGTTCGCTGTGTAAAAAATTCATAAAAATAGCAGCTCAAACATATCCTAAATTAAAGTTTGAATTGATAACAAACGGCTTATTATGCAGCAAGGAAAATCTTGAAGCTTTAGGAATAACGGATAGAATAGAAAGGATTACTTTTTCGGTTCACGCTTCAACAAAAGAAACATACCAAAAGATTGTAAGAGGCGGTAATTTTGAAACGATGCTTAAGAATTTACGATATTTGAACGAATTAAAAAAATGCGGAAAATTAGAAAATTTATCTGTAACTTATGTAATAAGTTCATTAAATTATAAAGATTTGCCCGGATTTGTGGAATTGGCGAAAGAGCTGGAAATCAGTGCTCAATTACGGGAATTTATGAATTGGGGAGAAGCATCTTATATGAATAAACATTTTGATGAATTTGATATAACAAATCCAAAACATCCTGAACATAAAGAATTTTCCAATATGCTGAAGCTCCCCGTTTTTAAAAATGAATTTTGTTTAATGGATGATGTTATAAGAGATTGTATAAAATGATATCATTTGTGTTTTGGTGTAAAATACGGGAAAATGTTAAAATTGAAAAAAAATGTAAAAAATGATATATTAAACACAATTTTATAGTTTGTACATCAATAATAAGAGAAATATGAATGGAAACAGTGAAGAAAAATACAAGTATTTTTTCAAACGTTGAATTTGTGAAAATATTTATAGGACAAATATGTTCACATTTTGCAGATGCAATTATTCAATTTTTATTTGCATCAATACTTATACAAATATCAGGAAATGCAGGAAAATCAATTGCAACAATGTTTTTTGTATTTATGCTGCCGCAATTTTTGATAAGTCCATATACAGGAGCATTATGTGACAGATTTTCGAGAAAAATAATTTTAACATTAAGTTGTATATGTCGTGCTTTGACGGCAGTAAGTATAGTATATATGCTACCATATTTGACCAAAAATTCTATATATATATATTCATTTATTTTAGGAGTTGGAGCAGCATTTTTTTATCCTGCGAAAATGTCAGCAATTACAAACATAGTCAAAAGCAGCCAATTAAAATTTGCAAATGCCGTTACATCATCAATAGGTGCAATTGCCATATTGTTTGGAGCATACCTTGCTGATAATCTTTTAAAATATGGTAATATAATTGCTTTTATTACTATTGCAATATTATATTTTTCAGCATTTGTAATAATAGTAAATATAAAATTTTTAATTGCACAAAGTTATTTTGTAAAACAGCAGAATACTAATGATATGGCAGCAGCATTGAAGTATTTGAAAAAGCATAAAAGGGCATTGTTTCTTGTTGTTATATCAATTAGTCTGCAATTTATAACGGCATTATTTTCAAACAGTTTAAATGCATTGATTACGGATTATTATGGATTGACTTTTTCGGATTTAACATATTTAAGAACACTTTTGGGAATAGGAATTGGTTGCGGAATGATTGCGGCAATGTATTTTGCCGGGAAGATGAGAATACCGCATTTATTTGCAGGAAGTTTTATTATATTATTTACGGCATTAATTACAGCACCAATATGTAAAAGCATGGAAAGTGCCTGGTTATGGCTTATTTCTATAGGGATGGCCGATGCAATTATTTTAGTAACACTGGATACAATATTACAAAAAACCGTTCCGGATAGAGTGAGGGGAAAAATATTCGGTTTGCAATTAACATTATCCACCCTGAGTTTTTTGGTTGGAACAGCAATAGTTGCAAATGTTATAGGATTTATTAATCCGTTAGATGTATTTAAGGGTACGGCAGTATTTGCCGCAATATTAGCAATTATGATTTTAGTGGCAGATAAGTCATTCAGATATTTTTTATTAAAAGCGACATTAGGACATATATTCTTGTGTTTATTCAAATATAAAACAGAAGGAGCTGAAAATATTCCCCGTAAAGGGAAGGTGATACTGGCAGGAAATCATACCGGACATTTGGATCCTTTTATAATACAGATGGCAACTCACAGACAATTATGGTTCGTAACAGGACCGGCAGCATTTAAGGTACCGATAGTTCGACATTTGTTAAAATATTTTAACGTATTACCGATAAAGTTTGGTAAAGGTATAGAGGCAATAGATTTTGCGGTAGAAAAGTTAAAGTCACAAGAAGCGGTAATAATATTCCCCGAAGGGAAATTTACCCCGGATGGAAATTTATGCAAATTCAACAGAGGAGTAGGTTTAATGGCAAAAAAGTCCGATTGTCAAATTGTACCTTTTGCGATTAAAGGAGGATTTGAGAGTTGGGGTCAAAACAGGAAAATGCCAAAATTATTTAATAATATAGTCATTCAATTCGGACAACCGATTAAAGATTTAGATAAAGATGAAAAAGAAATAACAAAAGAACTTCAAAATCGTGTTAATTTTATGAAAAAATCATTGGAAAGACGATCTTTTTACAATATTAGCAATAAACACTATTCAAATTTTTTGGATTTAATGCAAGAAAAAAGTGATATATATGCACAAGTCAATGCATTAACAATAAAGACGGAAAAAGGATATGAACAGCTGAGTTATTCGGAAATTTCAAGGAGGGCGAAAAAATTTGCTAATTATCTTATAGAAGAAGAGAAAATAGAAAGAGGAGACAGAATAGCAATATTAAGTGATTCACGACCGGAATTTTCGGTAGGGATATTTGCCTCAATTCAAACAGGAGCAATTACGGTACCTTTGGATATAAAGTTAACGGTAGTCGAGCATACTCACATTTTGAATGATTGCAGTCCTGTAATATTGTTATGTTCAAGTAAGTATATAGAACATGCAGAAGGAATTAGAGATAATGTAAAATCAATTAAAAAGATATTTGTTATTGATGATGAAAGAAAAGGAAATTCGCAAATACCTTGTATATGCGAAATAGAAGCAAATATAGACAAAGATTTGGGCAGAGCGAGAACCCTTGATGAAACGGCATTAATTGTTTATACTTCGGGAACGACGGGAAGCCCTAAAGGTGTAATGATAAGTTTTGGGTATATATATTCCCAGTTGAAAGATTTTGAAAGTATGTTCAGATTAAACAGTAATAATACATTACTTTCTATATTGCC
>CANQLA010000171.1 GCA_947624605.1 Candidatus Gastranaerophilales bacterium
CTGACGCGGACGATGCAGAAAGCAGTGAGAACGGAACGTGACGAACGAACTTGGCTGGAAGAACAGGGACCATATGTGCCGGAGCTGGTTACCTATATAGCAGAACATAAGGAAGAGTATGATTTGTTCCGCTGACATAATCTCCGAAAACTTCTGCCGAATAATCACCGATAAATAAAGAACCGTAATTTTTAAATTTATCAGCGTGGTTTTCCGCATCTTTCAAGCAAAGCTCCAAATGCTCCGGTGCTTTTTGATTTGATATTTTAACCGCTTCATCAATATTTTTTACAATACAGGCTGTTGATTTGTTGTAAGAAATCTCTGCAATTTCTCGGGTTTTGAGTTCCTGTAAAAATTCTTTTGCGTATTCATCCGTTTTTTTTGCAAAATTTTCATCAAAACATAACAAATAAGCACGTGCATCTTTATCATGCTCACATTGTGCAAGCATATCTGCAGCTACAAATTTCGGATTAGCAAAACTGTCTGCTATTATCATTACCTCTGAAGGACCTGCAATAAAATCTATTCCGCACTCTCCAAAAACTATTTTCTTTGCTGCGGCAACATATTTATTCCCGGGGCCGGTTATTTTATCAACTGCAGGAATTGTTTCGGTACCGTACGCTAAAGCTGCTATTGCCTGTACTCCTCCTATTTTGTATATTTTTGTTGCTCCGGAAAGCTTCGCTGCTGCTATTGTTATCGGTTGTGCTTTCGGTGTAACGGCAATAATATCCCTTACTCCTGCTGCTTTTGCAGGAACAATCGTCATTATTGCCGTACTTGGAAGAGGATAATTCCCTCCGGGTATATAACATCCTGCTTTATCAATTGGTATTATTTTATGTCCGAGTGTGGCTCCTTTTGTCTTTACTACTGTGTTTTTTATAGAGCCAAGCTGTGCTTTTGCAAAGTCTTCAACATTTTTTATTGAAAATTTTATTGCTTCTGTTACTTCTTCACTTAACGAATTTATTGCCTTTTTACATTCTTCGTTTGTTACTTCAAAATTATTAAGTTCAATTTTATCAAATTCTTTGGTATAATATGCAACTGCTTTATCTCCATTTACCTTTACATCATTGATGATTTTTGTAACAATATCTGATATATCTCTTTCTTCTTTATAAAAATCTTGCGGAATTTCTCTTACTATTTTCATTATTTTGTCCTCGATGCAAGATTATTTATAATATCTTGCGGTGTTACATTATGCTTTGCCATAAAAGTTAACATAAAATATGTTAAGTCGCTTGCTTCCCATTCAAGCCCGTCACCTTGTTCATAATTGACGGATTCAAATGCTTCTTCCATAATTTTTCGCTTTAAATAAAATTCATCTTTAAAAAGCTTCGTTGTAAAGGAATTTTCAGGCATTTTTTCTTTTCTGTCAAGAAGCAATTTGTATAAGTCGTTAATACAAAAATCTTTGCCTTCAAAACAGGAATATCCGCCTAAATGACATGCATTGCCTTTTTGTCTTACAAAATATAAAAGCGTATCTTTATCACAATCATATCTCCCTGATATAAATTCTTGTGTATTTCCTGATGTTAATCCTTTTGTCCAGAGTTCGTTTCTCGAACGGCTGTAATATACCCCAAGTCCGCTTTTAAAAGTTTCATATATGCTCTCTTTGCTTGAATATGCAAGCATTAAAACTTGTTTGGTATCAATATCCTGAACAATCGTTGGTATTAAACCGTTTTGTTTTTCAAAATCCAAATTTGCTACAAATGCATCGGGAAGTTTTATGGCTCCTGTATATATCGACATTCCAAGCTGTGACGATACATTGATTTTTTCAAGTTTTAAAATTTCCTCTATTGTTGATATCCCACCTGCTGCAACAAGTTCTTTTTTTGTTGCTTCCCGAACTTTCTTGATTTCTTCAATTTTGGTTCCTTGCATCATTCCTTCATTTTCAACAATTGTATATAAATATCCCGAACAAAGATTATCAAATCTTTTTACATAATCTAACGGAGTTTCGTTAAGCTCTTCGCTCCAGCCTTTCTGAGTAATTCTTCCGTTTTTGGCATCAATAGCAAGTATCGTTTTGTCTTTTGGAAGTTTTGACAAAAATTCTTCACTTGCTGCTGTACCGATTATGATTCTTTTTGCCCCTAATGCAAGTATTCTCCTCGCTTTTTCAATTGTTCTTATTCCTCCTCCTACACGGCACTTTGCTATTTTACATATTTTTCTTATAATTTGTTCGTTGTCTCCTTTGCCCATTGCTGCATCCAAATCTATTACAGCAAGTTCACCGTATTTTCCGAATTCTTTTGCAAGAGTCTCTATGTCTTCTCTTTCAAGAACTTTTTCTCTGCCCTGCCTCAATTGCACCGCTTTGCCGTTCATTAAGTCTATACTTGGAATAATCATTTCTTAATCCTTATTTTCTCTTTACTTATAATTATATTACAAAAAATATTACAAAAACTTAAACTTTCCCTTTGCTTTTTGTGAAGATTTAATTAATTTATACTAAATAAAAAAGTATGTGTTATAATTTCTTTAGTTAATTATTATTGGTAAGTATGAACTTTATTAATCTCAGAAAAAATATATTATTATCCGCACTCACTGTTTGGCTTGCATTAGCAATCCCGTCTTTTGCTATAGAAGATTTTATGCCTCCTATTCCAAATGACGAACAAACTGTCTTTGAAAATAAAAATACACCTGTTCCTAAAGACCAAAATCAAAATATTAAACCCGAAAAAAACAGAAAAACAAAAAATACACCTGTAATTTCTGCCGTCAAAATTGAGGGAAATAAAATTATAAAAAACAGCGAAATTATGAATGCCATGAAAATGAAAGTCGGCGACGTTTATTCTCCTGAAAGTATTCAAAAAGATTTAACCGAACTTTATAATACAGGATGGTTTACCGAAAAAATGAAGGCTATTCCTGTTAAAGACGAAAATAATAATATTGTTTTAAAAGTCTATGTCGAAGAAAATCGTCCTATTACTGAATTTATGATTACCGGTAATAATGTTGTTTCTTCAGGTGAAATAGAAGAACTTCTTTCTCCTCTTGAGAATCAGCCTCAAAATCTCACAACTTTGAATGCCGCTGTTGAAAAAGTTGAAGAATTATATTCCTCAAAAGGTTATATTTTGGCACGTGTTGATAATATTCAGGATGACCCTGACGGATGTATTAATCTCCATATTTCCGAAGGTATTATTAATAACTTGAAGTTTGAAGGTAACGGAAAAACGAAGGATTTTGTTATAAACAGAAATATCCTCTCTGCTCCGGGTACTGTATATAATGAAAATACCATAAGGGAGGATTTAATCAGATTATACGGAACTCAAGCTTTTAAAGATGTTAACAGAACAATTGAAAAGTGTGAAGATAATCCGGATTATTACGATATAACCATTAATCTCGTCGAACAAAGAACCGCAACAATAAGTTTAGGCGGAGGTCTTGATACGGCAACAGGTTTCTTTGGACAGGCAGGTTTTGTTGAAAATAACTTTTTAGGAAAAGGTCAGCGAATTTCTTTGAATTTCCTTGCAGGTACCGGTGTTTTGCTCTCGGATTCTTCAACTTTAAACAGGGCTAATTTACAAGGTGAAGTGAGTTTCTTTGAACCAAGATTTAAAGGTTCTGATGTTTCATTGCTTTATAAAGGATTTTGGCAGGATTTTGCAAGCTATCAAATCCCTTTGGCGGTTGAAAGAAGATTTGGTGCTGAAGTTGTTGCTTCTAAACAATTCCGTCAAATGAAACACCTCTCCGGTTCCTTTAAATTAGGAATTGAAAATATTAATTTGAAAGAAGGAGATTTCCTTCAAATTGCAACTTTATATTCCGCTCACGGAGTTCCCATTACAGAACGTGCTAAACAGCTTCAAGGAGGTACATTCCTGTCTTTAGCTCCATCTCTTGTATACGATACAAGAGACAGAATTATAAATCCAAGAGATGGTCTTGTTGCAAATGTTCGATTTTCGGAAAATCTGGGATTAAATGATTTTAATTTAACACATGCAACCATAACAGGCGGTTTTAGAAAGTACTTCCCCGTTATGACGAAGTCTGCCGTTTCTGTTACAGCAAGAGCAGGCGGTGTTATCCATGGAGATATACCTGAAGTTATGGCTTTTAGACTCGGCGGTCCTTATTCGGTAAGAGGTTACAAAATGAGTGCGATAGGCACCGGCTCTTCTTATGT
>CANQLA010000172.1 GCA_947624605.1 Candidatus Gastranaerophilales bacterium
GCACGAAACGTGCTACAGACGAAAACTCCTCGTTTCCGTCTTCAGCACTCTGCTCACTTGCTCTTTTTGCACCCTACTTGCTCCACCAAACGTGATATAAGTATTTTGCCTGATAATATATAATAAATTCATACATTCCTCCTGCTTAGTATCCAAAAACGCATTGCAAAAACATACCCGAAAATTAACCAATAATGTGTGTTATGCAGATTTGAATTATAAAAAGTTACAATTGTCATAAATATGATTAAATAAGCATTTATGCCAATACTAAAATCTCTTATGATTCCATCTGAATATTTTATTATTATTTTATTCAGGAAGTAGGTTTTAATGTTAAAAATAAAAAGGAGTATATATCCTATAATTCCTGTTTCAGCCATTACTCTGTAAAAAATTGCTGATGCTACATTTCCTATCCACAAAGTAAGATTGTTCCATAATTCAAATGTCATTGGCAATGGTGATGTTTCCATCTGTACTAATATATATCGCGACATATTCCCATAACCAACTCCGAATAGGGGATGTTCTTTAAACACCAATAAATTATTTGCATAGTTAATAATTCTTGTAGCTAAAGAAGGTTCAACTATTATTAGGGCATCTAATGATAATAATGATGGGATAGTTTGTATTATCCTTCTTAAATATGTTTCTTGAATGTCAAAATTGGAAGAATCTGATGTTAGAAAAGCAACTATTGTTCCCAAAATAGTTATAAAGAATGCTACTAGTGTAAATATTAATAATGAACTTTTTTTTCTTACTATTAATTTAAAGAAGAAAAAAATACTTATTATAATAAGAAATATTAACGAAATAGGCGATTTTGTTAATATTAAGTTTGTAAATGCCAAAAACAATAATAATTTTTTCGATAACTTGTTAATTATTATATTTGAAAATATTTTAAATTTTGATAATGAAAGACTATATATAATAGGAATATTAAGATATATAAACTCTGCTAAATTAGAAGGTTCATCGAAAATACTTTTTATCCTATTAATTTGTAATTGAGTAAAATTACTGGAGTAAAGGATAATTCTTTTATTGTTAAAAATATTTGTTATAATATTTGCTAAATCAAGATTTATTTGCTTAATTATATATTCTAATAAGCCTAATCCTAATATAAATAAACATATAAAAACATAAAATTTAATAAATTGTTGTGGTTCTAAAAATCTTTTATTAAAAAAATAAGATATAATTATGGGAGATATAACACAAAATAATAATCCGCCAATATAACTATATATAAAAGATTCGATATAAAAAGTGCCGGTTAATATAGAAAAAATTACGGTCAAACTTGCCCATAGTACAAAAAATAATAAATAAACACAAGGTGTTTTACGAAATAAATTAATTACATCTGCAAAAAAGTATTTATTAAGAAACAGCAGAGTAAATATTAATAGCCCTTCAATAAAAAATAATAACGGTATAAAAAGACTACCTAATGATATACCCAATGATGGGAAGAATAGAATAAATAAAAAAATAAATGCTATATTATATTTACTTATTCTTACCATTTATACTTGTAACCTCTTCATTAAATCTTTTAAAAGCAGGTTCCCATTGGTATTTTTTTGCTGTTATAATACCCTCTTTTTCAAAAGATTTTCTTTTTGTTTCATTTGTTAAAAGCTCAAATATTGCATCAGTAGTTGCAGTAACACTTTTAATTGGGACAATGATTGAATTTTTATTATTGACTGCATATTCTTTTGCTCCATCCGTATCTGTTAATATAACTGCAGTTCCACAAGCCATAGCTTCTAAAGGTGGTAAGCCAAAGCTGTCCCCATATGATTGGCTTACATAAACAATAGCTTTAGAATAAATTTCTCCTAATTTTTTCCTATCATTTTGTACGTTAATAACTTCAATATCTTTATCTATAATATTTTCATTATTTTGTGAAACAATTTTTGCTTTTAAATTTGGAAAATATTTTTTTATTAAATTAAAAGCATCTAAAAAGCAATTTAGACCTTTGTTTTTTGCACTACTTCCTACAAATAAAATATAGTTTTCTTTCTTAAAATTTCGCGGATAAAAATATTTATGTTCGACTCCATTGGGAATTATGACAACATTTCTATGTATACTCTTTTCTATTAGGTTTCCTATTGGGGTTGATACTGCTATAAATTTATCAATATTTGAATTAATAAACTTAAGTCCTAAAATAAAAAATATATATCGTCCAAACCAGTACATTTCCTTATAATCTTGAAATAAAGAAATAACTTTTTTTGTTTTTCCTCTTTTTTTGCAATAAATAGCGTGAATTGCTAAAGGGAAAAATATAGGAATTATAATATCTGATTCAGATGTTAAATCAAAAAACTTGTTTAAATAAATCAATTGAAAAAATATATGTTCAAAGTATTTATTAGGGAATTTTTTAAAGGTTCTAATATGTACACCATTCTCAGTTTTATCAATGACTTCTGAATGCGGTGCAATAACAGTTATATTATGCCCAAATTCTGCCAAAGCTTGTGCATACTTGAACATTACTATATTTCCACCGGAAAGTTTAAGCATAGGTGTAAAAAATGTTATATTCATTTACACCTCACTTTTGTAATTAATAATTTTAAAAAAAAATTTCCATATATTAAAATCGACCAAAAAATTTTTTGAAAGATATTATAATCCTTCCAAAAGTGCTTTTTAAAAAACTTCATCATTGATTGAGTAAATATCCAAATACTCTTAATTTTAACTTTTGAAGTAGTTATCCCTTTATAATGGAAAACTTTTGAATTAGGATTATAAATAACTTTATATCCGGCATTTCTACATTCAATGCCCCAATCGGTTTCTTCCTGATACATAAAATAACGTTCATCAATTCCACCAATTTTATCATAAAGCTCTCTTTTAACCATCATTGAACAACCTGCCAATGCCCAACATTCTTGAATCACATTGTGATCTATATGCCAAAGAGCATACCCGTTAAAATATTCACATTTAGGAAATTTCTTTGCAAGTCCAATTATATGAAACAATGTGTCTTTGGGGTATGGTTTTCCTCTCAGAGATTCTTGTCTAAAATTTCCATCAGGTGACAATACCATTGGTCCAACCATTCCAACATCAGAGTGACTATCTAAATAATCCGATAAAATCTTTAGACAATTATCTTGAAAAATAACATCAGGATTCAGAATAAAAAAATTACGACCTTTGGCAAGATTCATTCCGACATTATTTGCTTTTGCAAAACCCAAATTCTCATCACTTCGTGCAATGGTTACATTATCATATTTAATAACTTCATCTAAATATAAGTAACTTTCCTCATTTTTATCAGAAAAATTATCAACAATAATTGTTTCATAAAAAATATCTTTATTAAAATTGAATAATGTTTCTATTGTTTGTTGCAAATACTTACCTGAATTCCAATTTACAATAATAACGGAAACATCAAATTTTTCATTTGTATAATTGCTCTTTTGAATATTATGACTCATTACAATCCAACAACTTCCTATACATATTTAGTGTCGATTCAACAATCAAATTAGAGCCATATTGCTCTTTATATAATTCTCGACTTTCCTCACCAAAAGAAATGAGTTTGTTTTTATCTGCAAACAGTTCTTTTAAACAAGCCATATATCCATTTATTGTTTGTAGTGTATCATTAATTTGTTCAACAAGATATCCGTTATCGCCATCAACAAAACATTCATTATGTCCGACATTTAGCAATATAAGTGGCAAACCTGCTCTCATAGCTTCAACAGTAAATAAACGAGAATCAACAGAGTAATAAACAGAAACATAAACATCATATTGTGGGTATAAATGAACAGTTTCTCTTTCTTTTTGAATGCTGCCTTTGAAATGTATATTTGAACAATTTAATCTTTCTAATTCTTTTTCAAGTTTTTTCAAATCTTTTTTGTTAATATTACCCATTTCAAAGAAATCAAATTCTATATTCATTCCACGCAAATTGCATTGATTTACTGCACAGATAAGAGAATAAATGTCTGTATGTTTATTAATTTCAACTATTGATAGTACTTTTAATTTGTCAGTTGAAAATTCTTTTTTTCTTAAACTTTCATAAATATCTGAAATTCCAAATGG
>CANQLA010000173.1 GCA_947624605.1 Candidatus Gastranaerophilales bacterium
TGTTATTATATTGTTTCCAATGTAAAATGTTATATTTCTGCAGCACTCACCGCATTTTTTACATTTCCCGGTTACTATATATTTTGATGATATTATTTTTTGAAACCAAAATTTTAGGTATTTTATCATTATTTTACCCAAAAATCATATCTCGCTATGCATTTTTCCGGCCTCCTCAGCTCAAATACCTGCATAAAATATAGTCCTGAACCGGGTAATGTAAAATAATTTGTATAATATTTTTTTGTTTTATCTATTGCTATGTTTTGTGCATATGCCATTGAGTATCCTAATGTCGGCGTTTTCGTACTCTTTTTTATAATTTCTATTTTTATTGCTTCATCTTTGAATCCGTTTGGTTTGACCACGCAATAATATATTCTCTCGTTTTTTTGAAATCTTTGCTCAAAATATTTCGCATTACCAACTGTTATAGGCTGTGATTTCATTATAATATATGGCTTTTCCGTGCAGCCTGTTAAAAAAATTGAACATATTACCACTATTATTAATAAAAATTTTTTCATTGCTTATTTTCAATTTTTTTCTTTATTTTTGCAATTTGTTTATTTATTGACTCTATTATACCTTTATCAGAAATTTGTTCGTTAAATTTTTCATAATTTATTATTGCTTTTTCATAATCTTCCTGCTTTTCATACGATATTGCTAATGCATAATATGCATAGGTATACTTTGGATCAATTTCTATGACTTTTTTAAATGCTTCAAGTGCTTCCGCCGGTTTGTTTAATTCTGCAAGACATAATCCTGAATTGAATAGTGCATCGGTATTCTTTTCGTTTAGTGCAAGTGCTTTTTGATAATATTCTAATGCTTCTTTATTCTTTCCGGTCTGTTTATAACAGTTGCCTGTTTTTATTAACAGGGATTGATTCTCTCCATCTATCGCCACTGCTTTTTCAAATTCTGTTTTCGCTTTTTCATATTTTTTTTCATCGTAGTAACTTTCACCTAATGTTATTAATGCCGTTGTTTTATCTTCTTTAGTTGTTTCTTCTGATGTTGTAATTTTTTCTGCTACTTTGTCAGCTTCTTCGGTTTTATTATATTTCATTAAAATTTTTGTGTATTCTGCTGCAATTGTTTTGTTTTCCGAGTCAATTTCTATGGCTTTTTCATAACATTCAATTGCTTTGGTTCCGGATCCTATGTTGTCATAGGCTTTTGCCATATTTGTATATAATTGTGCATCGTTTACATTGATTTTCAATGCTTGCTCAAAACATTCAATGCCTTTTCTGTTATCCCCTGCATTGATACAGTCCTTCCCTAAATCTATGTACGCATTGTATAAATATTTTTCAATTTTTTCTTCTGATTGCTCTTCATTTAATTCTGTATATATTTTTATTGCGTCTTCGTATTTTTGTTGTGCATGTAATGCTAAAGCTTTATTGTATTTTATTATTCTATCGTTTGGAACTTTTACAAGAAGTTCATCATATAATTTTACTGCTTCTGCATATTCTTTCTTTAAATGATAACATTTTGCAAGTTCAAGTTTTATATTATCATTTTGGTTATCTTGTGCTAATCCTTCTTTTAATGCTTCAATTGCATTATCCGTTTGTCCGCTTTTTTCATATAAAATCCCTATTTTATAATAAGCTTCCGGATTTTTAGGGTTCAGCTCAATGTATTTTTTGTACTCCTCTATCGCTTTTTCTTCTTCTCCGGTTATTGAAAGTGTGTCTGCATATTCAATTCTTATCTCAGGCGAATCTGGCGCTAATAAAACTGCTTTTTCATATTTTTCAAGTGCTGTTTTTGAATCTCCGGTCCTTTGATATGCTATGCCTAAATTTGCTATTGATGCCGCATCATCAGGATTTATCTCTATTGCATGTGTTAATATATCTTTCGCTTCTTCCCATTTTGATGATTTGATGAGCGATAACCCATATTGTGCAAATTCATTAAACTCTTCCGGATGATCTTTATATATTTGTGCAAATTGATAATTCGCATTTTCATAATCGTTTACAGCTATATACGCTGATGCTAAATTCTTTCTTGCGTCTGCATGTTTCGGATAATTGACTAAAAATATATTATAATTCTCTATCGCTCCTTTATAGTCTTTTAATATGTACTGTACATTCGCTAAATTTAAATAATTGTATTTATATTCCGGTGAAAGCTGTAATACATGACTGTATGCCGCATATGCATTTTTATAATCTTTAATTTGTTGTAAAATATTTCCTATGCTTATATATAAAAATGCATCATCAGGTCTGATTTTTACAGCTTTTTTATATGCTGCAAGTGCATTGTTCCATTGTCCAAGTTCTGAATATAACCCGGCTAATTTTGTGTAATATAGTGCATTATCATTCTTTAATTCAATTGCTTTTTGTAATTGCTCAATTGCTCGTTGATAATTCCCGCTTTCTTCACTTGTACAAGCTTGAATATAATACGTTTGAGCAGTTTCATACGATTTTGCATAAGAAGAAAGGTCTGTTCCTGACATTACCGCAAAAAATATTATTGTTGTAACTAAAATTTTATTAATTGTCCTACCCTCCCTATTTGCAATAATTATATCTCAAAATTATCATACTTTACCATTAAAAATCAACTTTGTTAAATTTAAAATATTTTATAAATCTTTATCTTATTCTATCTGTTTTTTACAAGATTTTTCCATCAGCCGTTTATACGCTCTGTAATTAAATTCTCCCCCTAATAATACTATCATCGAAGAATAATATAACCAAACCATCATAATTACAAAAGCACCTATAGTTCCAAAAACTTTATTGTAAGTGTTAAGATTATTTAAATAAAGTGAAAAACTCCAAGAACCCAATAACCAAAATACACAAAAAAATGTTGTACCCACAACGGCAGCTTTACGCTTGATGTCTGTAGGACCTTTGATATCCGGCAATATGTAGTAACTAAAATATGCTGTTATAAATAATACTAAAAATGACATAGGCCATCTTAATATCATTATTAACCAGTATGTGTACTGTGATATGTTAAAAATATCCGACGCTATTCCCATTAAAATTTTGCCTAATATTATCATGTTTACAGTTAAAAATAAAACAAATACATTTAAAAAAACCATTAAAACAGACAATATACGCGTATATATAAATGGTCTTGTTTCTTCTGTCATAAATGCTCTGTTTAAACCCTTCATAATTGCAGCTATTGCATTTGATGACAACGCTATCGTAATTATAAAACAAATAACTGCCATTAATCCTCCTTGATTAAATACAATTACCTGTTCTAATGTACTTTTCATAAGCCTTGCAACATCACCGGGTGCAACTTGGGATAATGCGGATATAATATGACTGCTTAGTGATTTCCTCCCAAGCCATGCAAATATAGACATTAAAAATAATAAAAAAGGGAAAAAACCCAAAATAAACATAAATGCCATTTCGGCTGCCATTCCCGGAAAATCTGCTTTTATCATCTTGTTAATAATACTTTCAATGAATTTTACAAAACGATTATTTAACAAATTCCATTTCCTCGTTAATTGCCTCTAATAACTTACTTAACGCTATATTATAATGTTTGCGTATTGTACAGCCGGCTGCATACTGATGTCCTCCTCCATCAAATTTCATTGCAATCTTGCTTACATCAGCCTGTTTACTCCTTAAGCTTACTTTTGAATATCCTTCCTCTGTTTCTTTAATTACAAACGTTATATCAACAGAATTTACCTGTCTTAATATTTCCGCAATCCCATCAGTGTAATTACTTAAAGCATTATATTTTTCTATATCCTGTAGTGTTATTATTGTATATCCGATTAACCCGTTATTTATAAATACTGAATTTGCTATCGCATTTGCCTTAAGTTTTATCATTTCCAAAGGCTTTAACTCATAACAAAATCTGTATAATACACAAGGATTTACTCCGTATTTCATAAGATTTGCAACTGTTAAAAACGTTTTTGAAGTTGTATTTTCAAATTTGAATCCGCCGGTATCTGTCAAAATTGCAACATATAACGAATTTGCAATGTCATGATTAATTTTCCAAC
>CANQLA010000174.1 GCA_947624605.1 Candidatus Gastranaerophilales bacterium
AAACAGACATAATGCTTTTCAGTGCAT
Organism: Candidatus Gastranaerophilales bacterium; assembly: GCA_947624605.1. GTDB lineage: Bacteria > Cyanobacteriota > Vampirovibrionia > Gastranaerophilales > Gastranaerophilaceae > RUG841. The sequence continues at coordinate 28 of CANQLA010000174.1, forward strand.
ATTCATTAATAGGAATTATATTAATGAATTTGTCAAATGTAATTACAGACAAAATTTTTCTGTATCATTTCAGCAGTAAAAAAGAAATCATACAAGACAAAAATGTAGGAACGGCAGCAGTACATTTTGGAACATATACAGCATCAGGATTAATAATAGCAGCATGTGTAAATGGTGAATACGGGGGTATTATATCAACAATAATATATTACATATTAGGAATGTGTTTTATGTATATATTTATAAAAATATATGATAAAATAACACCTTATTCTATTCATGATGAACTTGAAAAAGACAATTATGCGGTTGGGATAGCATTATCAGGCAATATTATTGCAATAGGAATAATTTTAATGAAAGCTACACTCGGAGATATTGCAGACATATACCAAAGTATAAAATTATATTTCACTGATTTATCCGCAATAATTATGCTGCTGCCGGGAATAAGATTTATTCTGGGAAATATGATAATAAAAGCAGTAAACATCAACACAGAAATAAAAAACAATAATATTGCAGCAGGGCTAATAGAATTTATAACAATAATTTGTTTTGCCATTTTAATATTTTTCATTGTAGATTTTAATGCTTGGGTGTTATAAATGCGAATAAATCCACAAAAAAAATTAAGAGACAATTTTTTCTATAACAATTTATGTATAATAATTTGCATATTTTGTATTGTTAGTTTTGTGACATCGATATCATACAAAAATTCATCAATAACAACATATAACTATAATTCATTACAAGAAGGTACGATAATCGGGCCAATAAATGTAAAAAACAAAAATGCAATATATAAAATCACAATAAAGTTTCTTGCAGAAAATGCAGCAGTATATTTTTCAGGAGAAGTACTTGATAAAAACAAAGATACAATATATGAATTTGGAAAAGATTTATGGCATGAATCAGGACATGACTCAGAGGGGTATTGGTCGGAGAGTGACAGAAAAATGACTGTCAATTTAACTTTTAGCGAACAAGGTAAATATTATTTACAATTTAGAACAGAAGAAAAATTAATTAATCATATAACTATAACGATAGAATTACAAAAAGGCAGTTATATACCGCATTTTGCAGCAGGAACATTATTTTTTATACTTATTATCATCTGGGGATATATATTAAATAAAACATGGATAAAAGAAAAAACAGAAGTTTTATACGAAATAATGGATGAATAAGATGAATAAAATAAAAGAATTTTTAATATATATTTTAATAACAATATTAATGGCAATAATATACATAAATTGCTCCAAAGCAGCGGAAAATGGTTACGGATATTCAGGATACAGAGGATTTCAACACCATCATTCCTTTTGGTATATTAGAAGATATAATGAAAATTATTATCCAAGCAACAGAGAAAACAGCATAAGCGGAAATAACTTTTCAAAGCGGGGGCTAAGCGGTGGAAAGTAAAAATATCCTTTCCGCAAAAGAAGCGGTTATTCTTTTGCTGTCTGTTTTTATAGTCGGATTCTGTACAATCATTTATGAACTTTTAATAGGGAGTGTATCTTCTTATTTTTTAGGAGATAGTATAAAACAATTTTCTATTGTTATAGGGCTAACAATGACATCAATGGGTATTGGTACATTGATGTCAAGGATTATAAATAAAAATTTAATATATTATTTTATACTTGTAGAGATACTGCTTGCTGTTATTGGAGGGCTTTGTGTACCAATATTATATTATGCATACACAATAGAAGAATTTTATTATCTGATAATGATTTTAATTATTTTTGTAATCGGATGTTTAATAGGATTGGAAATACCACTTTTAACAAGGATTATGGAAAAATATTATAACCTTAAGGAAAATATTTCAAATGTATTATCATTGGATTATCTTGGAGCATTTATTGCAACAATAGTATTTCCGTTTTTTTTACTGCCGGTTCTTGGAGTATTTGAAAGTTCTGTTATAGCTGGGTTTTTAAATTTAATAGTAAGTATAATAAATTTTATATGGTTTAAAGATAAAATTTTAAGAAAAAAAACAATAAAGTTAAAAATTTTAATAATATTAATTTTTTTATTTTTAAGCGGACTATTTATGTGTTCAAAACAAATTGTAAAACATTGGGAAAACAATGTATATGAAGACAGAGTTATATTTTCTGAGCAAACCCCGTATCAAAAACTTGTAATGACAAAAAATAAAGAGGACATAAGATTATTTATAGACGGAAACGTACAATTTTCATCAATAGACGAATACCGATACCACGAAATGTTAATACATATAGCAATGGCAAAAGCACAAAACACAGAAAATATTTTAGTACTTGGAGGAGGAGACGGTTTAGCAGCGAGGGAACTATTAAAATATAACGAAATAAAAAGGATTACGGTAGTTGATATAGATAAAAAAATGACCGATTTAGCAAAAGAAAACCGTTATTTTACGGAATTAAACCAAAACAGTTTAAAAAATCCAAAAGTAAGTGTAGTCAATGAAGATGCATTTAAATATATAGAAAAAAGCACAACAAAATATGATGTAATCATAGTAGATTTACCGGATCCGAATAACTCGTCATTAGCGAGATTGTATAGTTATGAATTTTATAAAATTTTAAATAAAAGACTCTCAAATACGGGAGTGATGGTAACACAAGCAACAAGTCCGTTTTTTTCACCGGAAGCATACTGGTGCGTCAATGCGAGCCTGAAAAAAGCCGGATTCAAGCATACATACCCATATCATACGTATGTACCATCATTTGGAGATTGGGGATTTATTCTTGTATCGAAAATCAAATTAAACATAACAAAATTTGATATAAAAGTTGAAACAAAATACATAGATAAAGATATAGCAGCTAATTGTTTCAAGATAGAAAAAGATGTAAAAAAAGAAAATATTGAGCCATCAACATTAGATAAACCAAAAATATTGGAGTATTATTTAAAAGGATGGAGGTATTGGAATTGAATGCTAATTTTTTAGGAAAACACATATTAGCAGAATATACAGGATGTAAAAAAGAAATAATAAGTGATACAAAAACAGTAGAAGAAATAATGCTTCAAGCCGCAGAGAAATCAAAAGTCACAATAGTAGAAAAATGTTTTCATAAATTTTCGCCATATGGAGTAAGCGGAGTAGTAATAATAGCAGAAAGTCATTTAGCAATACACACATGGCCGGAGTACAACTTTGCGGCAGTAGATTTTTTTACATGCAATAAAGATTGTAATACTGATATAGCACTCGAATACTTAAAAAAACAATTTAGTGCGGAAAAATATAAAGTAATGAGGATAAAAAGAGGTTTTTGATAAAATAAAAAGATAAGGTTTGGACAAGCCCAAAATATAAAAAAGTAACCAGATGTTGATGATGGTTATTTTCCTGATGAATAATACTCTGACTTAATACACATGAAAGATAAACAAGGTAGGATTGTTGCTCAGGCTTATTTAGAGTTTGATTCTGACGGAACAATTATTCCTACAATACATAATAATAATATCGAAAAAGGAGCAGCAAGAAAAATCTTTGCTTATTTAATGTCTAATTATCCTGACAGAAAAATAAAATGGGTTGCAATAAAGTGAAATCAGTGTAAAATCTTATAAGAAATTCTGTGAAGAATTTCCTTAATTTGCTAAGAAACTTGAATTTGAAAACAGAGTAAAAATTGACAACAATAACACAGCAATATATAATTCTGAAAAGGGGTTATTGATGGAACAGGAAACGAACAGAATCAAATTCCCGGAACCAAACTTGAGCGAAGAGGAGATAAGGGAAGCGATAACACACTTTCGTCAAGTAGTGATGAAAGACCCCGAATTTCGGAAACACAGAGCAATGGTAAAGGAAATGTTAGTGAAACAACTCCCGCTTCCTCTAAACCTGAACAATTAAAATTAGATTTTACCTCTCAAAAAACAGCAGAAGAAACATTGAATGATGTTGTATCA
>CANQLA010000175.1 GCA_947624605.1 Candidatus Gastranaerophilales bacterium
CTCACTTCGTTCAAACAATGCCGTTTCTGCTGTTGTTTCTTTAACAAAATTTACGTTACTTCGTTAATGCGGTATTATTTTTTATCGCTTCGCTCGCGATAAACGACATTACTGTTCGCTTGCTCGTAATTATTTTAAGTTAGTAAGCAAGATATTTCTATTGATTATTACATTTTTAATTTGTCTGCAAATGCAGGAGCAACTCCCTGCCATGCCTTTTCCGAAGAATGAAATCCGTCAGATACTCGATATTTAGCATCTGAAAAATTATTATGAACTAAATCATTTGTATTGAAATTTATTTTGTCAAACGATATATCAGTCTGTTTCAGTTAGATTTTTAATTGCAAAAAATAAGTCACAATTTGAAATTACAGTAAAAAATTAGACTACAAAACAGTTTAATAATTATTTATTATTGACTTGTTACAAAAATCTGTATTTTCATGCAAAGTTAAAATATACATAAATTTATAAGTTAAGTTTATTCAAAGTGTTTATATTTTAAGCTCTTGAAAAAACTTCAACTCCTACATCAGTTATAACATTTTCTTGAAAATATGCACAAGAACCTATCATAGCAGCATTATCAGTACAGTATTTCATAGCAGGAATATATACTTTGTATCCTTTATCTTGAAAAGCTTTTATTTTTCTTCTGATTTCAGAATTAGCCGCAACGCCTCCCGCTAATACAATCTGTTTTATTCCGTATTTTTTAGCAGCCTTTAACGTTTTTTCCGCTAAAATCTCTGTTATATGCTCCCTAAAACTTGCCGCAACATCTGCTTTATTATAATTTGCATCTTCTTTGGATAATTTTTTTACTAATTGCAATACAGCTGTTTTTAAGCCTGAAAAACTAAAATCAAATTCATCTGTCTTAGCTTTTGTAAATTTATATGCTTGAGGATTTCCTCCGTCTGCCATTTTATCAAGATTGGGTCCGCCCGGATAGGGAAGTCCCAACAATCTTGCTACTTTGTCAAATGCCTCTCCCGCAGCATCATCAATAGTTTCTCCTAAAATTTCACTGTCAGAATACCCTGAAACTTTTATTATTTGCGTATGACCTCCGCTAACCAGTAATGCTACAAACGGCGGTTTTAAATCTGTATCTATGTAATTTGCACAAACATGTGCATTTAGGTGATTGATTCCTATAAAAGGTTTATCAAAAACTAATGACAATGTTTTCGCTGCATTCATTCCCACCAAAAGTGATCCTACTAAACCCGGTCCTACTGTCGCTGCTATGGCACTTATATCCTCTGGTTCTACTTTTGCTTCTTCAAATGCCTTCGCTATTACTTCATTTACTGCCTCTAAATGCTCCCTCGCCGCAACTTCCGGTACTACACCTCCAAATTGCATATGCGTCTTTATCTGCGATGCAACTACATTAGATAAAACTTCTCTTCCGTTCTTTACTATCGCACACGCTGTTTCATCACAGCTCGATTCTATTGCTAATATATTCGTGTCGGTTCTTTCTGATATCTCTGTTTCTTTATTGCTCAGAGGCGTCTTTAGTACTTTTTTCGGCATGTGTTCTTCTTTCTCTTCCATATTGTTCCATAATTTCTATGTTTTTATAAATAATTAAAAGCATTATAATTACTTCCTCTTGTATATTGCTCTATAAATTTTATGTTCTTTTCATAATCCTTCTTCAAATCTGCTTTGCATCTGTTTAAAGCTTTTCCGTCGGTATATTTTTCATTGTTTATAAAATCTGCTCCGCATACTCGGTATATTGTATTTATTCTCACCCTTTTTTCATAATTTATTTCTCTTCTTCTAATTATTTCCTTTCTTTGCTCATTTGTCAGCGTTGGATTTATTATATCTGAAAATGCCGGCTCTATAAATGAAATTATACATATCAATATTATTATCTTTCTCATATATCTCTCCATTTTTATTAACACCTTAATTTATACCTTTCTTTGAGTCAAATTTATTAAATTTCTGCAATCTCCTATCGAAAATACTCCCCTGCCATACCTGCTTTCTATTTTGTCCCAAAGTCTTGCTATCTTTTCAAATTTCGCTGTATTCTCAAATAAACTTAACTGCCTCGCTTCTTCATCTTTTAATCCGCTCGCATAAACTCCGGTTGAACGGTATAAATTATCTCTTGTGTATATTTGTTCAAATAAATTTATTACTTTTTTATTTAATAAAAGCTCTGAACCGGTTGCATTCTCTACTATTTCCGATGCATATAAAATCTTAAAATCTTTTGTCCTTAACATAACTGTTATTTGTGTCGTTAATAATCCGTATTTTCTCATTTTTCTGCATGCATTATGCAGGTGTAATAAAATTTCTTTCTTCAAAAACTCTTTACTGTTTGTAAATTTTTCAAATGATGATGTCTTTTGTATCGATTTTGGTTTGGATTCTTTAGAATTGACAGGCAAAACATCTTCTCCCGCAAGTCCGAATTTCAATTCAAGTCCTCTCTTTCCCATATAATGTTGAAAAAATTCTTTATCCATCTTTAAAATGTCTCCGGCTGTGTAAATTCCACGGCTTCTTAATAACGCTAACGTGTTCCTTCCAATTCCCCAAATATCCTCTATTTTGTAATCCGAAATCTCTTCCTCTATGTTTTCAAACGATATATAATAATGATTTTGACCGCATTTAGCTTTATCTGCTGCTATCTTGCAGAGAATTTTGGAATTTGCAATTCCTACGGATACAGGTATGCCTGTATTTTTATACAAAAATTGGTGAAGCATTTCCCCAAGCTCTGAATATCCTTTTATTCCATATGTTTTATATAAATTTGTTACATCTAAAAAAGCTTCATCTATTGAATAAACTTCTATTTTAGGTGAAAATTCTCTTAGAGCTTTTTGTATCTTTTTCGATATCTCATGATAGTATTGTAAATTTCCGGACAAATATACCGCGTCAGGAAATTCTTTCTTTGCAACAAAAAGAGGCATACCCATTTTTATTCCTATTTGTTTCGCTTCATTTGATCTTGAAATAATACATCCGTCACAATTACTTAGTACGCACACCGGTCTGCCTTTTAATGACGGATTTCTTAAAAGTTCGCATGAAACAAAAAAATTATTACAATCTGCAAGTGCTGTTATTCTTTTCATTTTCTTTCTAAAAAAATGGGCGAATTTTATTATCGGGAGGTATTCGCCCTTGATGTACAAACTATACTTTTCTAACTATCCCTTTCACCACTCCGAAAATTTCTAATGTTTCTTTTGGCTTTAATATCGGATAATTCTTATTTGCCGGCTCTAACCAGCTTTCTTTTCCTCTTTTTCTGAGAGTCTTCAATGTATATCCTCCGTCTATGTATGCAAGAACTATATCTCCGCTTCTCGCTTCAGTACATTTCTTTACTATTACAGTATCTCCTTCAAAAATTCCAAGATCAACCATTGAATCTCCCGATACCGTAAATAAAAATGTCGACGGATTATCTATATTGAATTCTTCATCTAAAGATACCCTTTTTTCAACATAATCTTCTCCTGATGACGCAAATCCTGCTCTTACCGGTGACATCATCTTTTTTGCTCCGAATAAATTTTTGTTTATTCTGTACCTTTGATTTTCTTCTGTTATAAGATTTTCTTCCTTGAATTTATTAAAATACTGCCATATTGAATTTTTATGTTTAAATCCGAAACGTCTTGCAATAATTTCAAAACTCGGAAGAATATCTTTTCCGTAAGTTTGTTTTAATTTTTCAAAAAAATCTTTTTGTTTTTCGGTAAGCATATTATTTATTATAGACAATTGTACATATTTGTCAAGGATTTTTATAATTCGACACGATAAGAAAGAAAATTATAAAAAACAAATACCAGCTAATAATGAGGACATAAAAAATTTTTTCAAATATAATCTATAATGCTGATAACGTAGAATACACAGGTAAAAATAATATTGGTAAAGATACTT
>CANQLA010000176.1 GCA_947624605.1 Candidatus Gastranaerophilales bacterium
CAAAAATTGTATATATAAACTCCTTAAATCCCAAAGCACTTATGTCCGTTATGAAAGAAAAACGAATTACAAATATGATAGTGGTGCCATTAGTTGCAAAAATGCTGAAGAACAGTATAGAAAAGGAAATAAAGAAGGGTACTATATTTGCTCAAAGAATTTTTGATTTAATGTATAAAAGTTCAAAAATTATGCCGAGGGTAATCAGGAGGTTGATGTTCAAACAGATAATAGATGGATTAGGAGGTAAATTTGAATGTTTTATAAGTGGAGGTGCACCATTAGAAGATAAAGTCGCAGAATTTTTTGAAAGGATAGGAATACCAATATTTCAGGGATACGGATTGACGGAGACATCACCTACGATTAGTACAAACCGTTACGGTCATAATAAAATCGGTACAGTAGGACAGCCATTACCTTCTGTTAGAGTAAAAATCGGGTTGGACGGAGAGATTTTGGTAACCGGACCGAATGTAATGCAGGGATATTATAACAGAGCTGAGATGACGTCAGAAATAATTGATGAAGACGGATGGCTTCATACAGGAGATATAGGAGAGATTGACAGAGAAGGGTATATAAAAATAACAGGCAGAATAAAAAACATGATAGTTCTCGGAGGAGGAAAGAAGATATTTCCGGAAGAGGTAGAAGCAGTTTTGGAAACTTCGGAACTGATAAAAGAAGTTTGCGTAATATCATTGACAGTAAAGTCAGGAGCTAAAGCAGGAACAGAAGGAGTAGCTGCAATCATCAGTCCTGCAGATAATTTATTAAACAAAACTGATGAAGAACTTCAAAACATTTTGGAAAAAGAAGTAAAGCAAATGTGTGAAAAAAATCTTGCAAAATACAAAATCCCATCGGAAATTATAATTCATCGGGAAGAATTTCCCAAAACTTCGACGAGGAAGATAAAAAGAAAAGATATAAAAGAATGGGCAGAAGAACAACACTAATATGAGGTATAAAAGTTGTGATTGGATAAGCGGAGGGTTGGATTTCAGACAGAATTCCATTGTTTTATGTTGTTTTACATATATGCAGGGATATGATGAATATGAGTTGGTTTCAAATTATTTTGGAGAAAGAATTAATTGGGAAGAATTATTCAAACGAAAGAGAGAGTTAACGGAACTTCAAAAGAAAGGACAAAGTGCGAAGTTTTGTCAAAACTGTGTTTATTTGGAAGAAAGAGATTGGTATGATGATGATACAATAAATTGTTTAATTTTCAACCATTGGACAAAATGTAACAGTGCTTGTATATATTGTGAGTTTGGAAAAGAGCAAGAATATTACGGCAAAATACCATATTATGATATTGTACCGATATTGGAAGATATGGAGGTTAACGGAATTTTAAAGGCGGTACCCGGAAGTTTTGTATCTTTTGGTGGAGGAGAGCCTGCGATATTAAAAAATTTCGGAAAAATTATTAAAATAGTTGAGAGAAACGGGTTCAAAAATATAAGAGTAAATTCATCCGGAATAAAATATTCCGAAGCAATTGCACAAGGTCTTGATAAAGGTATTATAAATGTATGTATTTCGCCTGATGCAGGTTCAAAAGAGAAATATTTACAAATCAAAAGGACAGATGCATTCAAAAAAGTTTGGGAAAATATAGGAAAATATGTTAAATCATCAAACGATAAATTAAATGTAAAGATAAAATATATCATTATACCCGGGTATAATGATACGAAAGAAGATGTTGATGATTTTTTTATGCAAATTAATAATTATCATGTTAAATCAGTATGTATTTCAGTAGAGAAAAATTGGGCTATGAATTTAAAAATAAATACATATTGTGATAAAAGGGAAAAGAGGATATACGAGTTGATGGATTATTTCAAATGTTGTGCGGAACACCAAGATTTGGAATTGGAAATATATAGTGAAGGTCTTGCTTTTGAGAAATATATAAAAGAAAAATATTTAAAATAATGATTATTTTTTTTCCCAGACTATAATTTCCCATTTTCCTTCAGTTTTATTGAAAACAGGGGATAATTCATCATTTGCGACTGATTGTGTCATATTGGAAATATGAGAAAAAATCAGAAATAGAAAAGGTATACGTTTATAAAATTGTTCGTTGGAGGTAACTTCTTTCATGCGTTGAGGTGTTACAAAGGTAACTGAATTTAATTTAACAAGAGCAAATTTATCACCTTTTTTCATATTTTTGAAGAAGTAATTTTTCAAAAATTCTTTAAAAAAATCATTTTGAGAAGATTTAAAAGAGTCAAAGAACAAAGATTTACCATTTTTTATAATTTCATAATGTGCCGGAGGGTTATTGATGAGTTTATATTGAAAATTATATTTTGTAACAGAATCGATAAAATAATCAGATAAGTTTAAATATTTGCCGAAACGTTCTTTGTCATAATATAAAAGTAAAATTTTGTCATTTTTGTGGAGTTTTGCTTCAGTAATCAAGTTTGCGGGGAGTTTATGTCCTTCCGGGCGTTTTAATTTTTGTGGGGCGAAATCGCTTACGAAAGTGTAAAATAGAATAAGTCCAAAAAAAGAAACAGATAAAAATTTTTTAAAGGAATAATTTTTCAGGGAGCAAAAGCCAAACATAGTGATAAGAATAAAAGCCGGATAAATTTCAACGGTATATTTTGTGATAAGAACAAGTTTTCCGCAAACAGAAGCAGCAATCATAATTAAGAGAGTTGATAAAGCAGATAGTGCAATGATAATTAGTTTATCTGTTTTATTTCTGATAGCGGAGCAAAGTCCTATAAAAGAGATAGAAAGAGGAATAACGGCAAAAATAAAATATCCGAAATTAAATTTGCCGGATTTAAATAACAGAGAAGAAATATGTAAAGGTGTATTAACGAGATTAATTTGAATAGGAGAAACGTAATCGGCGAAGACAAAGAACAATTTAGTGAAAGAGAAATCCGACCAGAACTGTGAAATATAACTTGCAGATAAAGTTTTATAAAGGAAAGGAATAAAAGGAAGAATAGAGATAACAGCAGAAGCAATTATAGAAATGATGGTATATTTATCAATTTGATTCTTTTTTTTGAGAAATAGAATTAAAAATAAATAATTGAAAAAAACAAACACGAAACCTATTGTATGAGTTAAAATAATCAAAATATTAGACAGACAGAATCCGAAATAATTGAATCGATTTTGTTTTTCGGAGAGATGAAGCATAAATAATATTGCCAGTGAAGAAAAGAAGAAAAGAATTGAATAAAAGCGGACTTCTTGAGAGAAATAAATGAGGAAACCACTGACAGCGGTATAGAAAGCACAACAGAGACCGCAATTAATATCTTTAAGTTTTTTGCCGGCAAAAAACATAGAAATAATGCTTAAAACTCCGGGGAAAACTGAAGAAATTCTCAAAGAAAGGTCATTATCACCGAATACAAAAGACCATAATTTCAAATAGCAGTAATAGAAGGGCATATGACAATTTTGAAAAACAGATTTAAGGAAATTTTTAAACAAAGGTTTTGTAGAAATGTACCAACTGATATACTCATCGTTCCATAAGCCTTCAGGCTTATCAAGAGAAGACAATCTGATAAGCAGTCCCAATAAAACAAATAGAAACAGATAAAAATATATTTTTTTATTTTTCATAATTTATATTATATGATAATATAAAAATAATAATAAGAAAAAAATTAGAACTAAAAGAAAATATAAATGAAACTGATAATTCAAATACCTGCATATAATGAAGAGATATCGCTGCCTTTAACGTTATCATCAATAAAAAGGGAATATGAAGGAATAGACAAAGTAGAGATATTGGTAATAGATGACGGAAGTAAAGACAGGACGAAATACATAGCGGAAGATTACGGAGTAGAGCATGTATTGGTATTACGTTCAAACATGGGATTAGCGAAGGCATTTACAC
>CANQLA010000177.1 GCA_947624605.1 Candidatus Gastranaerophilales bacterium
TACAGCGGGTGGTTTTGCGGTACTTTTGCCATCAAAAGTACCTAAAAAAATATTAATTAATAAGTTTGTCAGGCACAGCCTGACCTACCTGCTAAAGAGTTTTTAATAGACACATGAATAGATAATGTGATAATATTTAAAAATAACAATTTAGGAGCAAAATTAGTGACGAAAAATTTTAATGAAAAAGAAAATCAATCAACGAATATGAAAGAAATTATTGAATTATTAGATATAGATGATTCTTGGAAAAACCGTTTTAGAATTATTGACGAGTGGTATGAAAATGGATTAGGTATGAAAATGACTGAAAAATTAAAAAATGTACCATTTTTTGAAAGACCAAAAATTTATTCATCAATCTACATTAAAAATGGAGGATTTGGAACTTTTATTGCCGCATATTTATTTGGACCATTTTATTATTTATTTAAAGGATTATGGTTAAAAGCAATAATTTATACTTTTATTATAATGTTTATTTTTTTTGTTGTTTGTCTTTTTGTACCAACATTCCAATTTACTGGTGGAGCAGGTGGTGTACTTTTTGCAATGTTAGCTCCTTTTGATTACTACCGTTTAAAAGTCCTCAAAAAACAGTGGTAAGGAGGTATTGTAGCATGTTGAATACATTTTTATTTTTCGTTATTTTATTGACTCCTGCGTGTATCCTTAATTTAATATTAAAAAAAATATTTCCGAATGACAAAGACGAAACACGAAAAAACATTTTATTTGTTGTTATTTATTTCTTTATATTACTTACTTGGATTGAAGATTGTTCCGGGTTGGTTTATGACAATAAATACACTTTATCATATAAGGTTGCAAACTATAATTACTCAATAAAAGCCTTATCGTTTATTAACAATATTCATTTAGGAAATACGAAAATTTCATATATTTTAAGAAAAAACTTGTTTAAACAGTATAGAAATATAAAAAATGATTTTAATGTTAGAGATTATGAAGCCATTGGAACATTTAGCAATATTAATGAAGATTATATAAAAATAAATAGTAAATATGAAGATAAAATTAATAAAGAATATAAACAATTATATCTTAATGAATTAAAAGATAATTTAGATAATTACGTTAATAGAAATAACAATTTAGGTATTTTACGATTTCCTGAATATAAAAGGACAGCAAATCGTGGTTCCGGTTTAGCATGTCTACTGTTAGATCTTCATCCTAAAGTTTATTCCGTTCCAAATAGAATTATTTTTTATCCGCAAATGGCATTAAGTTATTTGAATCAAGCAAATATTGAACAATCAAAAGAAACAATTAATGAATTAACAGAAATATTATTCAATTTTGAGGTTGTGTTAAATCAAGAAAAGAATAATAATTCAGCGGATTATAAAAATAACAAAAGGGATTTTTATAGAATTTTTAATAAAGGTAAAAATAAAGATATTATGAGTTATAGTTATCCTGTTTTTATAAATAAATACCCTGAAGCCATAATACTTATGTCAAAGGATATAGATAAAGAAAATATTTGTTCAAAAACAGATGTTTTTGACTATTATTTAGAATCATTAAAATATGGTTCCTTAGAAAATCCTGAAATAATGAGGATTATAAAAGATGAGTGTAAATATAATAAAGAATAAATTGTCTGTAAATATTCCTCTTAATAATCAAGAGATACCGGCTTTTTATCTGTTAACAGATAAAAAATATAACTACGTTTTAGATAACAATAAGATAGTTATAATTTAAAAAGATATGGATAAAATGATTAATGAAAATCAACAATCAAAAGATATTCTTAATAATTTTGAATTTTATATCCAACAACATTAAAAGATGATTGATAACTTAAATTTTAATCAATCAGATTGCTATAGGCGTTGATGTATTTGAATTATTCAAATCTTTTTTAAAATTATTAATAATCACCAAAATATTATTAATAAAATTTTAAGTAATATTAAAAAGAAAATATCATTTTAAAGTTTGTATTATATCGGTATTAAAAAGCTTTATTTTCTGTCCGTATATAATAACAGAGAAATTACATCACCTTTTTGGATTTTCCGTATTTATCGGGTAAATCAAGCTCGTGTTTTATTATATAAACTAATATTCTTTCTATCGATTTTTTATAATCGAATACCAAATAATGCCTCTTAAGTCAGCCGTCTTTTGTATATTAAATTATTTTATGTTTATGGTAATTTTTACTTTTTTACTTTGTTGTATAAAATAATCAACACTATTTGTGTTAATTTATAAATGATTTATATTTTTAGCATAGCATTTTTCATAGTCTTAACGTAATCAAAGACGTAAGAAGCTGAATTTTTACCATATTTTGCAATAATTTTTACTATAGCACTTCCAACTATTACTCCATCTGCAATTTGAGAAAAATATTGTGCCTGCTCAGGTGTATTTATTCCAAATCCAATTGCTGCCGGTGTATTAGAAACTTCTCTTATTAGTTTTATAATTGATGGCAAATCGGTTGTTATTTCTTTTCTTATGCCTGTTACACCCATAGAAGACACAACATAAATAAATCCGGATGTATTTTTTGCAATTGTTTTTATTCTTTCTGTTGATGTAGGTGCAACAAGAGAAATAATATCTATGGCATATTTTTCTGATATATCTTTAATTTCATCTTTTTCTTCATATGGCAAATCAGGTATAATTAAACCGTCGATACCTATTTCCTTACAAGTTTTGAAAAATTTATCATATCCCATATTAAAAAGCGGATTTATATATGTTAGAAAAACCAATGGAATATTTGTTTTTTGACGTACGGATTTTACAAGTTCAAATACTTTTTGCAGATTAGTTCCGGCTTTTAATGCTCTGACATTTGCACCCTGAATTACTATACCTTCTGCAATTGGATCAGAAAAAGGAATGCCAATTTCAATCAAATCGGCACCTGCTTGTTCCATTGCCAAAATACAATCTTTTGTGGTATTTAGGTCAGGATCACCTGCGGTCAAAAATCCGATAAATGCTTTTTTATTTTCAAATGCTTTATAAATATTACTCATTAATATCCCTTCCTCTATATTTTGCAATGGATTTAACGTCTTTATCTCCCCGACCGGAAAGACAAATAATTACAATTTCGTCTTTTTCCATTTTAGGAACAATTTCTCTTGCATAAGCAACTGCGTGAGCGCTTTCTATTGCAGGAATAATACCTTCTGTTTTTGAAAGATACTCAAAAGCACATACGGCTTGTTCATCAGTTACGGGAAAATATTTTGCTCTGCCGATTTCATTAAGATAAGCATGTTCCGGTCCTATTCCGGGGTAATCCAACCCTGCTGATATTGAATATACAGGAGAAATTTGTCCGTATTTGTCTTGACAAAATATTGATTTCATTCCGTGAAAAATTCCAAGCCGTCCTTTTGTTATACTTGCTGCGTGTTTTTCCGTTTCCAATCCTAATCCTGCTGCCTCACAGCCTATTAGTTTTACATCTTTATCTTGTATAAAATTATAAAAAATTCCCATTGCATTGCTTCCGCCTCCAACGCATGCAATTACTGCAGAAGGAAGTTTTCCTTCATATTTCAAAATTTGCTCTCTGGCTTCTTTGCTTATTATACTTTGATAATCTCTTACAATTGTCGGAAAAGGATGCGGGCCCATTACAGATCCTAAAACGTATAGTGTATCGTTAACTCTTGAAGCCCATTCTCTCATTGCTTCATTTACGGCATCTTTCAGTGTTTGTGTTCCGCTTTCAACAGGATGAACTTTAGCTCCTAACAATTCCATTCTATATACATTTAATGATTGTCTGATTGTGTCTTCTTTTCCCATAAAAATTTCACATTCAAGACCTAAAAGAGCTGCTGCCGTTGCTGTAGCAACTCCGTGCTGCCCTGCTCCGGTTTCTGCTATTACTCTTGTTTTTC
>CANQLA010000178.1 GCA_947624605.1 Candidatus Gastranaerophilales bacterium
GATTGAAGATAGTTACACACTTACACTTACAAAGAAATTACGAGGCGGTTACACCGCCTTTTTTATTTTTACTGTTTCTTTGAGTTTCTATATATTACTTTTGAGATAATTTTCAACAAAAATATCTATTTCTCCGTCCATTACAGCTTCTACATTACCAACTTCAATATTTGTTCTGTGATCTTTGACCATTTTATACGGATGAAATACATAAGAGCGTATTTGTGAACCAAAATTTATATCCATATTTTCACCTTTCAATGAAGATAACTTTTGTTCATGTTCAGCTTGTTTTATCGCCAAAAGCTTTGATGCCAATATTTGCATTGCTGTTTCTTTATTTTGCAATTGTGAACGCTGCTGTTGACATCTTACAACAATACCTGTCGGCTTATGTATAATTCTGACTGCTGTTTCAACTTTATTGACGTTCTGCCCTCCTGCACCGCCTGATCTCATTGTATCAACAGTAATATCTTCTTGTGGAATTACTATTTTCTTTTCAAAATCTTCAATTATAGGACTAACTTCTAAACTTGCAAAACTTGTTTGCCTCTTTCCATTTGCATTAAACGGTGAAATTCTGACAAGCCTATGCACACCTTTTTCTGCTTTTGTATAACCATATGCATATTTACCACATATCTTCACTGTTGCTGATTTTATACCTGCCTCTTCACCATCGGATTTTTCAATTATTTCCGTCCTCCAACCTCTTTTTTCCGCCCATCTGCAGTACATTCTCAACAACATTTGTGCCCAGTCTTGTGCATCTGTTCCTCCTGCTCCTGCATTTATTGTTATTATTACATCATCTTTATCGTATTCTCCACTTAACGTTTTCTCTATTTCTTTTGCTTGCAGTTCATTTTTTAATATCTTTAAATCGTTTTCTATATCATTTAATACATTTTCATCTTTATATTCTTCATATAACTCAAACATTACACTAATGTCATCCAATATATTTTTCCACTTATCAAGTAAATTAATTGTTTCTTTTGCATCTTTTAATTTTTTGGATATTCTCGATGATTCTTCAGAATTTTGCCAAACTTCCGGACTTTGTAAATCTTCTTCGCATTGCTTAACACACTCTGCAAGCTCCAATGGCTTCAAATATTTTTCCGCCTTGCAAATTTCATTCTTAACATTATTATAATTTTGCTTTAATTCATCAATTATCAATTCTTTTCTTTCTTCTTATCAGTTGCAAATTCTGAGTCTATTCGGGGAAATACAGGCTTAATTTTATTTTTATCCGTAATCTTCCCCGAAAACAATTTTTTATCTATATCTGAAAATTTTATATTTATATCTGTTGAAAGTTGTTGAAATATTGCTTTTGAAATATTTGGACAATAAGGGTACAATAATATTGCAATTTTTCTTGACGCTTCCAATACATTGTATAATACTTCTCCGCATTTTGTCATATTGCCTTCTTTAGCTAATGTCCATGGTGCATTTTCCGCAACATACTTATTTACGGTATTCGCTAAATCTACTATTACATTTGCAGCTTCTGAAACTTGATATTCGTCAAAAAATTTCTTATATTTTACAACTGTTTCAGTTACAGCTTTTTCAATATCTGTATCATTTTTTATAAATTCCGATTTTATTTCTCCGTCAAAATACTTAACAAGCATATTTAACGTACGGTTTAATAAGTTTCCGATATTATTTGCCAAATCTGCATTAACTTTTTCCTTAAAATCTACATCGGAATAATTGCCATCACGTCCGAATGGAGCAGATGTTACCATATAATAACGTAATGCATCAGCATTTTCCAAATCAAAAAATTTTAAAATATCTATTGGCGAAATAACATTTCCAATTGATTTACTCATTTTTGAATTATCAATCGTTATCCAGCCATGTGCACATATCGTTTTGGGAAGTTCAAGTCCTAATGCCAATAATATTGCACTCCAGTATATTGCATGAAATTTTAATATATCTTTTCCTATAACCTGTACGTTGGCAGGCCAGTATTTCATAAATTTCTCAGAAGGATTTTCGGTATCATAACCAAGTGCCGTTATATAATTGGAAAGTGCATCTATCCATACATATATTACCTGTTCATTATCATCCGGCACAGCTATGCCCCAACTTACCGAATTTCTATTTCTTGATACTGAAATATCCTCAATTTCCTCTAACTGTTTTAATACTTCATTTACTTTAAATGAAGGCAAAATAAATTCCGGATTCAGCTTAATATGCTCAATTATCGCATCTTTGTACTTTGTAAGCCGAAAAAAATAATTTTCTTCAGTAACCTCTTCAGGTTTTTTCAGGTGATTAGGACAAAGACCCTCTTCCGTTAAATCTCTTGCGTTTAAAAATGATTCACAACCGGAACAATACAATCCCTTGTATTGATTTTTATATATATCTCCATTTTCAACAAGCTTTTTAAAAATTTTTTGGACAGTTTGCTTATGTCTTTCATCAGTCGTTCTGATAAAATCACTATATTCAATACCCAGTTCCTTCCAGCTACTTTTAAAACTTT
The DNA here is from genome assembly GCA_947624605.1 of Candidatus Gastranaerophilales bacterium. Classification (GTDB taxonomy): domain Bacteria; phylum Cyanobacteriota; class Vampirovibrionia; order Gastranaerophilales; family Gastranaerophilaceae; genus RUG841. Next base: position 2,528 of record CANQLA010000178.1, read on the forward strand.
GACTATTTTCGTCACAAAGTTCTTTTGCCGTAATATTTCTGCCTTCTGCCGTCTTTTGAATTTTTATACCATGCTCATCTGTTCCTGTTAAAAAATAACAATTTTCTATACGTTGAGTATAATGACGAAAAATTACATCAGCTAATATTTTTTCATATGCGTGTCCAATATGTGGCTTACCATTTACGTAATCTATAGCTGTTGTTAAATAAAATTTATCCATATAACCTCATTTTATTAGTAATTATTTTATATTTTTTGTATCATAAATATATAAATAATAAAAGTAAATTTTGAAAGGCAACAAGATGAACAGAAGTGACGGAAGAGCATATAACCAAACAAGAAACATAAAATTTACAACTAATTATACAAAAAATGCACTTGCATCAGTACTTGCAGAATTCGGTGATACTAAAGTAATAGTTACGGCAACAAATGATGAAAAAAAACCAAAATGGATGGATAAAGAAGATTTAAGGGGTTGGATTAGTGCAGAATATTCTCTGCTCCCTACATCAACAGCAACAAGGTGTCAAAGAGAAAGAACAAAAATCTCAGGAAGAACTCAGGAAATCCAAAGACTTATAGGAAGAACTCTGCGTTCTTGTGTGGATTTGGAAAAACTTGGAGAAAGAACTATTATAATAGATGCTGATGTAATTCAAGCAGACGGAGGTACAAGATGTGCAAGCATTTGCGGCGGCTTCGTTGCAATGTCAATAGCTCTGAATAAACTTTTGAAAGAAGGAAAACTTACTCAAAACCCCATTGTAGAAAAAATAGCAGCAATTTCTGCCGGCATTTCCTCTGATGGTCAAATATTACTTGATTTGAATTATGAGGAAGATTCTTCCGCCCAAGTGGACAGCAATACTGTAATGACCGAATCCGGAAAAATTATTGAATTTCAAACTACCGCCGAAAAAGCTCCTTACGACATTGACAAAATGTACAAAATTATAGATTTATCTAAAGATGCCATTAAAAAAATCATTTCTTTGTACCCTCCAATTAATAATTAAAATACTTCAAAACTTTTGTTTTAATAAAAAATAACATTCTAATTTATTCATTATTTTAGAATGTTATTTTTTATTTATTACAATTTATGTATTGTTTTTCTTGTTTTAAAACACCTAAAAGCTTTGTTTCAAAAGATAATACGGAATTTTATCAACATAAATTCATGTATCATCATGGTTTTCACGTTTCAAATCATGAAAATCATGATGATACATGATGTTTGGCTTTTCAAATCTCGTAACCCCTTGTAACACCAGGAACAACTGTTTTCGGATATAAAACCATGAAAACCCATGTATTGCATGACTTTTCATGATTTGAAATAATTAAAACAGTGTATTTAAAGTAGATTTG
>CANQLA010000179.1 GCA_947624605.1 Candidatus Gastranaerophilales bacterium
TTCTTCATTTAAACATGGTATTACAACACTTAATTCATACTCCATGCTCTTTTGCTTTTCCGCTATTTCAGTCATCTATACCTCCTTTTATCTTTTTTTTCAATTTTATTATACCATATTTTTAATTTGCTTACAGATTTTGTGCCAATATACAGTTTCCGTATTTTGCTCTTTATTAAGTCGTAATTTACCTTGTGTGTTTTGATTTTAAGCCTGCTAAAATTTTATCAAATACTTGTGTTTTTCGCCTGGATTTTATCTGTTTTAATATTTCTTGTTTGTTTAATAGTGTTTAATAAAACCTGAATTATTTATAAACGAATTAATAATTTCATCTACATTTTCGGAAGTTATTTCTGAATAAATGAGAGAAGAAAATTTTTGAATTTGTTCTTTAGAAAGCGTAGAAAAATCAAAATCTAAAAGTTTTTTGATGACATTTTCATCAAATCTGTATTTTAAAATTTTTGCAGGATTACCTGCGACAATAGCATAAGGGGGAACATCTTTAGTGACAATACTTCCTGCTGCTATAACTGCCCCTTGACCAATTTTGACACCGGAGAGTATAACTGCACCGTAACCTATCCAAACATCGTCACTAACAATAATAGAACCTTTTGAACCGGCTTCATTTTCATGCCCCAAAAATTTAACTTTAAAAGGGAATGTAGAAATATTTTTATAACAGTGTTCAGAAGCTAATAAAAAAACCACTTCCGGAGCAATAGAGCAAAAATTTCCAATTATAAGTTTTTCATTACCATTCCCTGAATGATACATGTTAATATTTCCATAAGTGTAATTACCGACAGACAAATGATTAATTTTAACATGTTTAGAAACGGTAGTTTCATTATGTTTGTTCAAATCTCGCCAGAGAAAATTTATATCACCGGATTTTAAATGACGATAGATACGTTTTTCATGAAAATATTGTTTTAATAAATTGGGCAACAATTTTATTAAAGCAAGATAAAAATAAAGATTTAAACCATAGAAATCTTTTAAAAATTTAAAATAACCGGTTTTATTAAAAGTATATATTTTTTGAAAGTCAAAATAAAACTTGTTTATATGATGAATCAGAAGATTTTTCTTTTCTTTTTCAAATGCGGATTTTGACATTTGTTTGTTTTTAACGTATTTGTAAAGGATAGAAAGATAGTTTTTTCCGAAAACTTCAGCAATATTATAACCGCCCTTTTTGAGATAAACAATATTTTTAAAGTACTGTGTAGTAACAATAACAGCCAGTTTTTTTTGTTCCATTAATCTTAGTAAAACATCGACCTGTGTAAGTTTAAGATTTGCATATCTGTTAAAATTTTTAATTTTGTCAAAATCAGACTTCCAAATACCGAAAGAACCAATAGAGGTAATATTAAAAGATATTTTTTTAATAAAATCATTTAAGTTGTTGGATATTTCATAAGTATTACCGGTATGAACAAAACCGGAAGGGAAAAACATTATAGGTTTTTCATCGAAAAAAAATAAAATATCCTTGCAAATTTTTTCAAGAGAATTTTTTTCCCATATTAAAGTATCATTGGACAATTTTAGAAAAATACCGCTGCCGAGAGATAAAGATTTTTCAAAATTTTTATCTTTTATATTTTCTAAATTTCTATGATAAACAAATTTTCCCGGAAAACGTTCCATATATTTTTTGCATATATCTGGTGTATTGTCTGAAGAACAATTATCAGAAACAACTACCTCTACAGCATTTGTATTGTTGAAAAAATCTTGTGAAATTATAGTTTTTAAGGTTTTATTCAAATTTTCTGCTCTGTTATAAGTAGGAATACAAATAGAAAGAATAGGCTTATCTGTTTTTTTTTCTGTTTCTAAAACTGATACTGAAACTTTTTGGGGATATTTTTTCATTAATAGTTTGTCAAAATTTGAAACTGTTGAACGGCTGATTTTTTGAATATTTTGTGAATGTAAAAATTTAGAAATTATGTATAAATGTGTTGGAATATCTCTTTTGTACAATATTTCATGCAAAGTTCCAAAGAAATTTTCAAAATCATTTTTATTTCTCGCAGAAATATAGCTTCCTGAGTGTATTCGCCAAAAAGTATCTTTTTGAGGAATATAAACAATATTTCCGCACATTTTTAAAATTTGAACCCATAAATACCAGTCAAGGTTAGGTTTAGAAGGAGAATTAAAATCAGCTTTTTCCAGATACTTTTTTTTGACAGTCATGCAAGAAAATGTTGGAAAGTAATTATTTACAATAAATTCTTTTATATCAAAACCGCCGTTTAAAAAAAAATTTTTTTGTTTTAAAAAGTACTCTTTTTGCTTTTCATAATAGTCATTAACAGATTTTTCTTCTCCAAATAAAGATAAATCATTAACTAAAATAGAAGCATCAGGATTTTGTTTAATAGCGGAAAGTTTATTTAGTACATTTGAAGGAGTCCATTTGTCATCACTTTCGAGGAAAGAAACATAATCACCGCTGCACTTGGAAAGAGCGAACTTTAAAGTTTCTGCAAGGCCTTTGTTTTGGTTGTTATCGTGAGTAAAAAGTTTTATTCTTGAATCAAGAGAACAAAAATGGCGGATGATATCAAGAGAATTATCCATAGAACCATCATCAACAATAATGAGTTCCCAATCAGGGCAGCTTTGATTTAAAACGCTTTGAATTGTTTCAGAAATATAATTTTCGTAGTTGTAGCTTGCGGTAATTATAGATAACATAAAGACTCCACAATAAGAACATAATACAACTTCAAAAAAAAAGCGTCAACAAAAGATAAAAATAAAAAATAATTAAAATTTATCGGAATTAAGTGTAATGAAACACAAATTCAAATAACAAGCAAAAAAGAGCCATATTAGATAAGGAATCATTAAAGATGCAGCCAAAAAAGATATTTTAGCGAAACAAAAAACACATGCTATAACACTTATTGTAAGTAAAATTGCAACAGCAAGAGCTAATCTGATATTTTCTAAAATAAAAAATACAGGAGCCCAAAGCAGATTTAAAACGAGCTGTAGTCCAAAAAATAAAAAACTTAAAGTTTTAAAATAGGAAGCAGGCTGAAAAAAAATAATAATAAAAGATACAGCCATTAATAAATATAAAATACCCCAGGCAGATTTAAAGACAATAGGAGCAGGAGTGCACAGAGGTTTATTTAAATTTTTGTAAAAATCGTTGTTGTACATATTATAATAATGTCAAGATAATTAACTTTTTTTAATATCCTAAAAGTAAATAATATGGGTATAATTATAAAATTAAACACTAAAATTAAATTTTTGTGTATAATAAGATTAAATATAGAAAAAGGGAAAAAAAATGGAAATGCTGACTGAAAAAGAAGGAATAATAACACAAATAATCGGACCTGTAATAGATGTAGAATTTCCAATGGGAAAACTTCCGAAAATATATAATGCACTTGAAATATACAATAATGAAAGTAATAAGGTAATTGTAGAAGTACAGCAGCATCTTGGAGAAAATAAAGTAAGAACTGTAGCAATGTCATCTACAGACGGGCTGAAGCGTGGGATGAAAGTGGTTGATACGGAAAATCCGATATCAATACCTGTTGGTCAGCCGATATTGGGAAGGATATTAAACGTACTGGGAGATCCTGTAGATAATGCAGGAGAAGTAGTTTCAGACACACATCTTCCAATACATAGAAATGCACCTGCATTAACAGAACAAAATACGGAAATAGAAATACTGGAAACAGGAATAAAAGCAATAGATTTGATACAACCGTACCAAAAGGGCGGTAAAGTAGGATTATTCGGTGGTGCAGGAGTAGGAAAAACCGTACTTATACAAGAATTAATACACAATATAGCAATGGCACACAACGGTGTATCGGTAT
>CANQLA010000180.1 GCA_947624605.1 Candidatus Gastranaerophilales bacterium
TTATAGTGCAAAATTTTTAAATTTTGATAAATATTATAAACAATTAACTTTTCGCCCTGTTGTCATAAAAAATTCATATAAAAATAAAAAACCCGTCGTTATCTTCGGCTGTTCTTATGCTTACGGTTTTAAGCTCCAAGATAATCAAACTTTGTCTTTTAAATTATCTCAATATACTAAAAGAATTGTCTATAACAGGGCTCAATCCGGTTGGGCTCCTCAAAATATGCTCTATCAGGTTAAAAAACAGGATTTCTATGATATTGTTCAGGAACCTGAATTTGTTTTGTATCTCTTTATAGATGACCAGCTTGAAAGAATTGTAAAAGAAGTTTGGATTTTTGATACTCAAACCTTTTTTTATAATTCAAAAAATAAACTGAAAGAATCTGCTTTTAAAGCCGGCGGTTTTCTCTACGGTTACAGTGCAAGAAGTATCAGAAGATTTCTATGGGAAGCTGGCTTTTACAATAATATTGACGAATTATTCATTCAACATTTCGTCCAGGCAAAAAATGAAATGTCTATACATTGGAAAAATACTAAATATGTCATTTTAGTCTATGATTACAATGATTTTATTTATTCCGATGTTTTACGTAAATTGCAAAATTACGGTTTTGTTGTCTTATTTCTTAATGATTTAACCGATATAAATCTTAAAAATGTTAACTTTTGTATCTCTCCAAATGATGACCACCCTAATGAAAAAGCTTGGGATTTAATTGTTCCGCTCCTATCTCAAAAATTAAATCTCTGATTCTCACTTGCTCGTTTTTAAACTCCCTCTTTAATCGTATTTTCTGTATTCTTTTTTCTTTTTCTCCTTTTCATTAAATCCGTAAATGCTTCAAGACGTGTGATATAACCGGCTTTACCGGTTTGCTCATCCATAATCAATGTCAAAATCGGTATGTCACAATTCTCTCTCATCTTTGGAAATATATTTTGAGATACTATCTCCGGCATACACGTGAACGGACTTATATGAATGATTCCGTCAATTCCTCTTTCATTTGCATATGCTACATCACTTACAGACTCTAATGAATCTCCTCCTATATCCCTCATTAAATACGGCTTCGCAAGTCTAAATGCCCTCTCTAAATGCGTCTCCCCTTTCTTCATCCATTTCGGTAATATCGCATCTTTTAAAAAACTTGAAACAGTTAAACTGGTCCTCGTCTGTACTCCCATTCTGCCTAATTCTCTGTTGATATTTTGATTCGAAAAAAAATCCAATACTATATATATCTCTCCCGTTATATCTACATAAAGTACTTCTCGATTTCTGTCTATCGGCGTTTGCTTTATCATTCTTACCGCTTCTCTTTCAGCTTTCCTCAATTCCCTAACAGATTGTGCTTTATCTATCAGTTCAAGACCCTTATTAAACGCTTGCTCCGCTTGTCCGAATTTTTCTTCCCTTGCCCTGTAATATGACAATACTGACGCCATTTTGTCCAACGAAAATACAAAATTTATCACCGTATATATTGACTCTATCTTCCTAAAAAAATTTGCCTCCGGATTCGCTTTCCCTAAAAAATCATACATCCCCTTAAATCCGTCATACAATGATAACTCCAGATATCTGTTTTCATATCCTAAATCTTTTAATACATTTTCTATACTCTGACCATATTCTCCCAAACGACAAATCCCAGGAGATGTAATCATCGATACATAATCACATCCTCCTTCCAATGCCTCTATAAAATTACCTAATATTAATTTGTATGGCAAACATATCGATTCCGGCGAATATTTCGTCCCTACTGATAATGTTCGCTTATTTGTATATGGTGGAATATATGCTTCTACTCCCAATTTCCTTAACGCCGCCCTCCACGCATATGATATCGTTCCCATATGCGGAAAGGCTATTTTGCTTTTCTCCGCTTTCTTCATCCTTATACTCTCAATACATATCCGCCGTTATCTGCGTTGCATAATGTCCCTTCGATAAGTTTCTGCCTTAAATTCTTTATGTATTTGTATACGTAATCTCTCGGCAAATCCAATAATGCTGCCATATCTTTCGCATATACTATCGTTCCTCTGTTCTCCATTAAATAATCAAATATCTTCTGCTCTCTCGGAATAAGTGGCTTTTTAAATTTGATTTGCTCACAATAACACTTACCTTCCGTTGTTGTTTCTTCCTTCTTCTCTCCCTTTTTATTCGCTTTCTCCCCTTTTACGTCTATCTCCAATTCCTCCGAAGACTCCGCTTTTACCATTACTTCTTCTCTTACTTTGCTTTCTTTTTTATTATCTCTTTCGCTCTTTTTAGCCTTTTCATCTTTCGTTTCTTTATCTTTTAATATTTCTTTTTTTACTTTTACCGTACTCTCTTTATGTTCAAACATCGTTTTTAATGTTATTGTCTGAAGTCTTTCACTCGGAGCTTTATATTCACTAACACTGCTCATCGAATTTAGTGAATTAGACATTACCTTATCTATCATATCGTTCGTGTGCTTTTCTCCTTCTATTATCTTTCCCAGTCTTGCCGCATATTCTTCCAGCGTTATCCTTTCAAGCGAACTCCTCCATTGACGAATTTCTTCTTTTGTAAGGTATTCTGACATTCCTAATTCTCCTTGACCTTTTGCTATATTATAAAATGTATGGCAAATGTTTTTTCCATCTGCTCTTTTCTAACCTTCACTACAATAACATAATTTAACCTTAAAATCTCAAAATATTTAGCAAAGTAAAGATTTTTTTTTACTGTTTACATTTTTAAAAAAAACCTTTACAATATAAATTTTTAGATTTTTCTTTGTACAATTCTTTCTCTTGGCTTGTTCTATTTTACCTTTATTTTACTATTTCCTTTTTTACTATTCTTCCGTCTATTGGGTCTATTATAAATCTTCTTCCGTAAAAATCGGTTGCACTTATTTGTCCCTCTTTTATATTCATCTGCTCATAACAATATACCCTTTTCATTTCCGGAAATGCCTCTCTTATAGGCTGTACACGCCATTTTATCATTCCGTTTTTGTCATAACAGTATATATTGTCTATACTATCATCATTGTTCGGAATTTCTAAAAGTACCGCAATATCAGCTCCTATTGTCTTAAATTGCCTTATATTGTGTGTGAATGTTATCTCTTTCCCGTTTATTTCAAGTTTGTTTTTATTAATTTTAATTTCCATATTTATCCCCTGTATATATTTTCTCTTTGCTTTTATACTTTTATACTCCGGCAAAATTTCCGGCTTCCGGTTCTCTCTGTCATATCCTGCTTATTTATTTCTCCCATTTTATATTTTTTAAATCCTTTTAAATATCAAACCGAGGTCTTAACCCCGGTTCGATTCAATTCTTTATGTCGGAATATCCCTTTCATTGCCAAATTCTCCGACTCTTTGTCCCATTAAGTCAAATTGTATACCTCCGCCTTTTCCCCAGCCTTCCAACGGATTACATAATCCACTTCGCATTTGTGTACCCTTCGGAATCATTACATCACACATCTTTTGCGGCTTTTGCGGAAGTGCAAATTTATCTTGGATTTCCTCCGGTGTCAATCCTTCAATATCACATTGCCTCATTACCCAACCTCCATACATCCCGGAATTCTCTCCGTCATATACTCGGCAAAATTTCGTGTCTTCTTGTAATTCTATCTGCTGTACTTGTGTCTTAGGTAAATATGGCGGATTGTCATAATCCATTTCTTCTAACCACCATTGGTTTACTTCTTCTCCTGTTAATTCTTTTACTACCGTGCAGTTTATCCCTTCTGTCTGTTTTGCTGCCTCTTCTCTCTCTGCTCGTTTTGTAAAACTAATTCCATTTTGCGAGTTCGGTATACC
>CANQLA010000181.1 GCA_947624605.1 Candidatus Gastranaerophilales bacterium
TATATCACCTTTTGAAGTTTTGCCGTAATTATCGGGTAAATCAAGTTCGTGTTTTATAATGTCTACAAGTATTTTTTCGATTGATTTTTGCATTATTGGTCTTCATCCGATATTACTTCGGTTTCTTCATAATCTCTGCATAATTGATATTCTACAAAATTGTTAAGTCCGTAGTCTTTCTTTAGCATTACTTTATAGCGTTTATTATTGAAAATAACCTTGTCGGCAGTTTCTAAATTTAAAGTTGAAGAAACTGCATGTATCCAAATCCACTCCCACGAACGTTGACCTTCTGCCTTCAATTCAAGCTGTTCATCTTTTTGAGGCTGCCATACACCTTTAAAGTTAATTGTTTGAGTGGTTGTTGATAAATCTCCCTCATTAACATCTTGTATCACTCTTTCAAGAGTTAAAGGTACTTCCCAGCCGTAAAGCGTTGTATTCATTTGTGGCATACCTGACTTTCGTATGCTTGATATACTTCTATTTCTCGGAAAGTTCAGCATAATCTTTGCAGTTCTTTTCTTTGTTTATTTCGTCAGGAGTTTTTAAAAAAATTGGTTTTTCTTGTCTATATTCAATGACAATGCCGATATTATCATTTTTGCTGCAGTTTTTACCATCATAATTACTGCATTTAATACATTCTTTTATCTGTTCTTTCTTTACCATTATTTTATCCTTTTTACTTCTGTTGAAACACTATCCATTAAATCTCCCCTATCTTGTAACGGTGGGTTGTCGGGGGCACCCTTTCTTTGTCTTTTAGTTTGATTTGTAATAGGTTTCCATTTATTCGGATAACCGCCCGTATAAAATGCTGTCTGTACAAATTCTAAAGCTTTATTACCTATAATACCCGCAATTTTTTCCATTATTTGAGTATCGCCTGTCATTAGTTTATACTCTATATATGAGGCATTTAATTCGGCATCGTCAGATAAACTCGCAGCATCTAAAATATGATTTTGTATCTCTTTATTATATAAAACTTCTCTTAAAAACGAACGTGCCGGGATTACAATTTCTGTTTCTCCTACATGATAATCTTCTTGCCAATTTGTGCTTTTAGCATTCTTTTTACGAAATTTACCGTCGTAATTAAAGTCACCATCTGCATTAATACTTCTATACACAGATATATCTCGCTCGGGAAGTTTTATCGTTGCTCCAAATTCATGTACTGCTCCAAGTTCGGCATTAGTTAAATCAGAACCCTCATGTTTTTGCTTTGCTTTTTCTCCGATTATTCCAACTTTAATTGAATACTTTTGTCCGACTGCTTCCATCAGCTTATTTAAAGTTTTTAAAACTTGTTTTTTACCGTTTATCCGACTGTTTTTTTTAGTCATAAGTTGTTCTTCCCGGAGTTAAAATTATATTCCCTCTTAAATAAGGCATAATTAAACTTAAATACTTTCTCCCAAAACCTGTCTGTGCATAAGCCGATAAAACAGGATTCTTCATCATCCATTGAGGTATTCCATAGCTTTCGGATACAGAACCTACGCTTTTTGATTGCGTAAAGCCCATAAATCCTAATGCAAAAGGTGATTGAGCATTGTTTAAATCAATTACAAGATAATGAGCCGAAAGATAGCAAAATACCATTATTGCGGTTTCTTCTTCCGCAAAAAAATCAGGATTAAAATTCACTTTAGCTTCAGAAAATGCTCTTAAAATATCATTATCTGAAATATAGTTGTTAATGCTGTCTTGTATAAGTTTCCAAGCTGTTGTATCTGTTGGCTTTGCTGTGTTTCCGTCTGTTAAAGACATATAAAAATTAGGCTCATCATAAACAACATCATCAATAAAATATGCCTGCCCATCAACCCAAATCGGCAAATAAGGGAAATCACGTGTAAAAAGATTTTTAAAATCACCAACTGTTATTTTCTCTATACTTGCCATAATTTCCCTTTATTGTCTTAGTCTTTTTTGTCTTGTGTCTTAGCTTCTTTCGCTTTGGCTTCTGCCGGAGTTTTATCTTTCGCAGCAGTTAATTCTTCAAGCTTTTTCTTTAATGCCTCATTTTCTGCCTCAAGTGCTTTTTTTTCTGCTTCTGCTTTAGCTTCTTTCGCTTTGGCTTCTGCCGGGGCTATATATTCTCTTACTTCTCCGGTTAATAACCATTTTTTGCCTACTTCATCAGGAATATCTTTAACTTCTTTAGGTTTTAATTCTATAACTTCAACTCCTTTTTTTTCATTTAAAATTGAGTGTTGATAAGTCCTTCTTGATATATTTTCAAGTTTCATATTTTTTCTCCTTAATGTTTGGGAGAAAATAAACTCTCCCATTTCATAATAACTATACTGTAACTACATCCATATAAAGAATTTCTGTAGGACGTTTAGCCCATACACCTGTGAATTGTCCTTCCGCATCTGAAATCATATCAAGTGAACCTGTCGGATATAACGGATATGGGGTGTATGGTTTTGGTATATACATTGTCAGAGTGTCAGCATCTCTGTTGTATAGTACATATCTTTGACCACCTTTTGTACCCGCAGTATTGTTGTACACAGTATGTAATATTCTGAAGTCTGCCGGTACTCCTGCTGCTTTAAATGCATCTTCTAAATACTGTCTCCTCGTTCCAATCGGAAATTCAGGATTGATAGGAACACCTAACGCACCCAATGCGGCCGTCGGAATTACTAATGTATTAGGAAATACCGTTGAATTTGTTTGAGCAAAAAATGTACCTACAACTGTTGTTGCAAAGTTGTTTAATTGTTCGATTGTCATTTCTCCAAAGCTTACAGGAAGCAAAGAAGTATTAACTGTTACTTCAGGTTGATTTAATAAACCGAAATTCAAACCGTCTGTTGTTCCTAAGAACGCAGTTTCTTGGATACCTAATTGCCAAGTTTTTAATCTTGCTCTTTCCTGTTCTTCGATGTAAGAGAATGTTTCAGCATTTACTTTTGACATTTCAACAATTTCTTTTGTTGTTTGGTATTTCATTCTCCAGAAGTTGTTTCTGATGGTTATATCATCAATAACAATATCAACATTTGCATCTTTGTTCATACCGTTACCGGGTTGAATAATACCTGATTCAAAAGTAGCACCAACTTGAGCTATGGTGTATTGCATTATGTTTTTGCCATAAGCCCCCGTTCCGACTTCAATCGGAATAAAATCAGTTAATGCCTGACCTGCTAATGTATAGAACTTTTGACGTTGAACACCTGCTAAAATTCTTGTTAATGTTGTGATATTTTTTTCAAGTCCGTAGTTTGCAGGATTCGCAAACGCAACCGCATTATCAACTCTAAATTTATGCTTATATTCTTCTTGTGAAAGTATTCCAAATTCTTTTGCCATTTATTTATCTCCTTGTTTCTATTAATTGCTCCTTAGTGCCGATGCTGCCGCTATACTTGAAGGTTATGAAATTGTAACTCTACTTGAATTAATTCATCTGCCGATGATGCAGGAGTTATAGCTCGTCCAACAACAACATTTTCTTCGACTGCCGTTGTAACTTTATTAGAAGTATTAAAAGTTAATAAAGCTCCTGCGGTTATTGCTCCTGCAGCAGGTAAAAATACAATGTCGTTTGTACGTGCTATTGCAATTCTTTCACCCGCTCTAAATTGATTTTGAACGGGCGTAAATGTAATCACTCCGAAAATATTATCAGTAGGCTCTGCTTGTTTTACTACAGCAGCATTTTTATTCGTACTTGCTGTGTCAATAGCTACAAAAGCCCCTGCCGTTAATGCAGTTGCTTGATTTGCCGATACAATTATATTGTGTAGTTCAGGTAAATTTG
>CANQLA010000182.1 GCA_947624605.1 Candidatus Gastranaerophilales bacterium
GATAGAATTTTCTATCAAAAATTAATAGCTCAAAGAGATAAAAAAAATCTTGAAATTGCTAAACAAAAGGCTATACGTATTGCAAATTTAAAAAGTCAAGTTGAAAAAGAAAAACGAATTTTATCTTCTTCTATTGAAAACATGACTTCAAGACAAAAACAAATCAAAAATGAAATCAATAGTAATGCGGCTATGATTAATAAATTGAAAACAGATAGAGCTGCTTTTGAACGTGCTGAAAGAGAGCTTGCAAGACAATCTCAAATAATTGAAGGAATGATTTCAAAAAGTACAAGACAAAGCACGGTTGTCGCCGCTAAGGGTGCTTTTTTAAGACCATGCGGCGGTAGAATTACTTCTTATTACGGTTATAGAATTCACCCGATTTTTAAATCAAGAATTTTTCACTCCGGTGTTGATATAGGAGCTCCCCTGGGAACTCCCATAAAGGCTGCAAATTCCGGTAAAGTAATATATACAGGCTGGTATGGTGGGTATGGAAAAGTCGTTATCATTGATCACGGTAAAGTAGGCGGTCATCCTACTACAACTTTATATGCTCATCAATCTAATATTGCCGTTTCTAACGGTCAAAGCGTTTCCAGAGGACAAATAATCGGTTATGTCGGTTCTACAGGGTATTCAACCGGTCCTCATTTGCATTTTGAAGTGCGTATTAACGGTAAAACAGTTAATCCGTTAAATTATATTTAAAATAAAGGTATATAAAAGTGGATTTAATTAGAAAATTATTTATATGTATGTCAATTATAATAATACAAGCATTACCTTCTCTTGCTTCCGATTTGACTCCGGATTATATAAGAAATCAAGCTTTTGATAATCCTATGTATAAAAAACCTCCCATAAAAGAAATAAGCTTGTTTCATAATATTAAAAATAATAAAAAATACATTAAAAACAATGTTTCTGTCGAATATTATAATTCAGTTAATGATAATCTAAACCCTCCTCTTACCGAAAAAAATTTTATTCGCAAATTTAAATTTCCTAAAAATAAAAAATTGAGGAAAAAACAATTTAATATTACTATTCAAACTGATAATTCTACTGATATTCCTACCGATATTCCTACCGATATTCCTCAGGAAAATGTCTATACGCCTAAAGAAAAAAACATAAATGATAATTCCGTTTCAAATTCTCAAACAAGTAAAAGTGATGTTATTTCTCAATATTCTAATAAAAAAAATATTTTTAAGTTCAAAAAAAATAAATTTAAGAAAAATCAAAAAACAAAAGAAGAACTCGGAAAGGCTCCGTCAAATATAATTTTAACTGCTGATAAAACGGATTATTATCCTGAAAGGGGAGAAATTGAAGCTATTGGAAATGCAAAGTTACAATTATCGGATCAAAATTTCGTTTTATATGGTGATAAATTAATATTTAATCACTCAATAAATAGTGTAAGAGCCTATAATAATGTAAAAATTACACAAGGAAATAATACAACTACAGGAGATTTTGTCAATATAGATTTGTCAACAGCATCAGGTTGGATTCAAAAACCTGTTTCATCTAATTATTCCGTAAAAGTTAAAGCTGCAGAAGCTTATGTATACCCTGACAGAATAGAAGAATATGACGGTGTTACAAATATTATGGAAGATCACAGAATTTCATTAGGAGGTTCAAGTTATACGACAATTTTTAATTTTCAAAATTCTTCTCTTGGTAACACATATTTGAATAGACCGGAGCCGACTCCGATGAAATTCAAAGTTAAAGATATAAGTGTTTCTCCACAAGATGGTCATAACGTTATAAAAATGAAGGGGATTGGGGTATATTACAGAAGATTTAAACTTGGAACTATCCCTTATTTGCAAATTGTTACGGATAAAGAACAATCAGTCGTTCAGACCAATATTCCCGAACTTGGTAATGACAGTAATTTGGGTATGTTTGCAGGTCCTGCAATAGTATTAAATACTCCGTTATCTTCTACTTTAAAGATTGCTCCTCTGCTTGTATATTCTGATGATGAAAATAAGCTCGGAGTAGGTGCTGCCGCTTCTTTTTTAAGCGGTTCTAATTTCACTCAAGCTGCATACGGTAGTGCTGAGAATAAATTTATTTTGAAAGGATTTCAGTCTGTTACTCCAAAATTAAGGTTAAATTACTCTCAAAATGCTTATATGTCGCAGTGGTTTTTGGGATACAGAAGACCAATGTATTCTCTTGATTTGGAATATGGAGATAATTATTTTTTAAAAGATTTGGGGGCAAACTTTGAACAAAGAGTATCTGCCGGTGTATATTCTGATTTTGCACGTATAGGCAAAATGTCTGAAGGACGTTTCAGATGGATGACTCAAATGAATAAAAGCTTGTTTTCATATACCAATAATGCAAACACCTTTTCTGCTGATATGAGCTTAATAGGACAAACATCTTTATCCCAATATACTACGGGAGATACTTTTGGTGTTGTAAGAGTCGGACCTGCTCTTAATACTACTTTTAAAGGATGGTCCCAAAATATTGTGTATTTCCAATCCGGTATCGGCGGTAAGACACCATTTTTATTTGATGATTATTATTATTCAAAATCAAATTTGCAAATCATTGAAACTTTAAGATTGCATAAATATTTAAGTATCGGTTATATTGCCTCTTTGGCTCTGGGAAAAACGGAATCTTATTATTCAGGAGGTTACAATCCTGGTACCAGTGATTTCTTGCAAGAAAATATGTTTTTAGTAAGTTTAGGTCCTGATGAAGCTAAAGTTACTCTTATTTATGATGCATACAGAAAAACTACCGCAGTGTATTTCTCTATGCTGCTTGGTACTAAAGATATGGATATTGCCTTCAAAAAATCTACTATAAATAATCCTGATAATTTGTCCGGCGAAAATAAAAAACTTCCTAAAATTAAAGATACATTTAATAAATTCAGATATAAAGTATTTCCGCTTACTAATCCTGCTTTCGACAGAACAAAAGATTTATATCCATCAACTTCGGTTCCGAAAGATGAGGAATATGATTTGCAATATGATAATAACTTAGATTCTGATATTGATAAGGAAATACAAAATCAATTAGAAAATCAATTGACTCCATTTTTGCAAAATCAAGACTTAATGAAAAAAGGATTATAAGTTAGGAATTTTGCAACTGTTATCAGCACTATCCGTCAATCCGTCGAAGTCATTGTCTATGCCGTCGAAACAAGAACCTACAGAATCCGGACTTTCTGCTAGAGGATCTTTTTTTAAGTATTTGTTTGGAATTTTATTCCATATATACAAGAAATCAGATTTTAATTTTTTTACAATTTCAGGGTTTTCAATTTTAATACAGTTTTCATCATTGTATAAATCTGCACTTTTAGTTAAATTCATAGAACCCAGAAATGCTATTTTATCATCTATTAATATAGTTTTCATGTGCATTTTACCTGCGAAATTTTCTGTTTTTACATCTATATTATTTTGTCTTAAAATAAAATGTGCTGAATACTTATTTTTTGCACTCACGGCATCTATTATCAATTTCACATCAACACCTCTTTTGTGTGCATTTATTAACTCTTGAGCTAAAGCTTTGTGTGTAATTATAAAAACAGGAATATAAATATATCTTTGAGCCTTTTTAATTTCAGGAATAATTTCTGTAGTTATTGGCTTGTCTTGAGGTGAAAATTTAATTGTAATTGTGCTTTTATTGATATGAACATTATTTGTTTCATTTTTCCGTTTAGCATTATGATATTTGTTATTTATAAAGTTTTCAAATTCATTTTTT
>CANQLA010000183.1 GCA_947624605.1 Candidatus Gastranaerophilales bacterium
TCAAGGTTATAGAATGAAGTTTCACGCTTAACACTTCTATTACCTTCCTTTTGAACTATTTCCAAAATGGAAATAGTTGGTTCTTTTTTTAATTCACCTTCTGCATATATATTATTCAGATGTTTGTTTATTGCAGGAGTTTTTACCCCAAACAATTCGGCTATTTGTTTCTGAGTAAGCCAAATAGTTTCGTGTTCTAATCTTGTATCAAGATTAACTTTGCCGTCGCTACTTGTATATATAACAATTTCACCTTTGCTTTGAGTATCTGACATCTATATCATCCCCTCCAGCTCTTTCAAACCCTGTTGAATTTCATTTTCAAGCACTTTTATATCAGCAAGGATTTTTGAAGGTGCTTCGTATTGGATTTCTTCATATTCAACTTCTTTATACTTATTAATAGATAAATCATATCCATTTTGACGAATTTCATCAGCGTTAACAAAGAAGTGTTTTGCTTTTCTATCTGTATTATCTTCATTGTGTCTATTCTTGTATGATTTAATAATATCAGGGATGTCGTTTTCTTCTATTGGTGTACGGTTGTCATTTAAAGTAAAGCCGTCATTTTGCATGTCATAGAACCAAACTTTATCACATCCGCCCGAATTTGTTTTTGTAAATATCAAAATAGCGGTTGAAACACCTGCGTATGGTTTAAATACTCCGCTTGGCATTGAAATAACGGCTTCTAATTTTTGATTATCAATGAGTTTCTTTCTGATTGATGTATGAGCATTGGATGTACCGAATAAAACTCCGTCAGGTACAATTACACAAGCTCTGCCGCCTGTTTTTAATATTCTTATCATTAGGGCTAAAAATAACAATTCTGTCTTTTTAGTATTTACCTCTGAAATAATATTTTTTGCAATAGTGCTTTCATTAACCGACCCCTTAAAAGGCGGGTTTGCAATAACACAAGTACAAAATTCTTTTAAATTGGCTGCATCTTCAGACAATGAATCTTGATAATCAATATTGGGGTTTTGGTGTCCATGCGACATCATGTTCATTGAAGCAATACGAAGCATTGAATAATCAAAATCATAACCATAGAACATATCGTTATCAAAATGATTTTTCAACTGTGCGTTCATAAACATATCGGGATATTTTTCTTTTAAATACATAATTGCACAAATTAAAAACCCTGCTGTTCCGCAAGAAGGGTCGCAAACAATATCGTTTGGTTGAATATCTGCAAGTTCAACCATCATTTTACCAATATGTCTTGGCGTTCTGAATTGTCCGTTTACTCCGGCTTGTGCGATTTTTGATAAAAGGTATTCATATAAATCGCCCTTTGTATCTAAATCTTGCATTTCTAATTTACTAATCATATCAACTGCCTGTGATAATAAGGCAGGTGAAGGAATCATAAAGATTGCATCTTTCATATATTTGGCAAACTTTTCACCGCCCATATTTTTAATAAACGGAAAGACATCATCTTTTACAATTTTGAACATTATATCAGGTGCAAAATCTTTAAATATAGACCAACGCATATTTTTTTGTGTTTCATCAAAAACAGGATTTTCAATGGGCTTCCCTGTTCTTTGCGATTTCTTTTCTGCTAAAATCTGTTTATCATCAAGTTCTTTTATAAAAAACAAGTATGAAATTTGTTCAATAACGGTTAGAGGGTTTGAAATACCATTCGACCAAAAGGTTTCCCAAAGTTTATCAATTTGTGATTTTTGCTCTAATATAGTTGCCATTCTTTACTCCTGTCTTGTTTTAAGCATAACACAAACAAGCAATAAGAGCGGCATTGATTAAAAGGGGTAATATTTATTTAACAATTCGCTTGCTTTAATTAAAGCATATCCTTTATCTAGTTTTGTTTTATTTGGGTCGTGTATGGTTGAAGAAATATCAAATTATTTGACTCAACAATCATATTTATTTGTTGTTGTCGATTTTGTTCTAACATTTTGATAATTTCTTCCTAATTGTATGACATAAAATCCTTCTTATGTTAATTATATCAAATAAAAATTTTTTTTAATGAACTGTACCCGAAAAAGAGAATATGTATTTTTTGTATAGGTTACAAGACTCGAACTCGAGACATAACAGATATTAAATTACCATTCACAATTTGGTTCTGTTTTTCAGTTATATCAAGTGTTTTAATGCTTTATTTGAGTTTTTGAATCATTAAGACATATACTTATTTAAATAATCAGTCAAATCGGTTTTTCTTTTTATTGAATTATATGTCATTCTACGGATTTTTCCCGTTACATAATAATCATCAAAAGCTCTATCATGCAAACCGCCCAATGCCCACAAAATCCCGACATAACCGTTACAAGAAGGTGCATCAAATCCGTATTTATCATTTAAATATATTGCAATTTCAAGTGCTTCTTCAGGACTATTTGTCCACTCCATTATCTTTTTTGCCCAATACATTCTTAAATATCCGTGTATTGTTCCTTCTCTTATTAATTGAATTTGTGTAGCATTCCATAATTTATCGTGCGTTTTTGCATTTTCTAATTCTGTTAAAGAATAAATATATGCTCTAATATCACATTTATGATTTTCCAATGAAAATTTTGCCCAATTTGGGATGCCTGAAAAATCCTTAAAGTTTTTTGCATACAGACAAAAATTATCGGCAAGTTCTTTTCTTATAACAAGTTCTTCTAAAAAGGCTTCTTTATTTATATTATCTGCATCTGCTTTTACAATTTCCAAAGCAACTCTCTGGCTTGATATAAATCCTAAATTAAGATATTTTGATAAACCTGATAAAACATTTTTTGACGGGTCGTTTTTAAACTCGGCATAATATGGCAATTTATTTTTTATAAAATCTTCCAATGCAAAATCTGCTTGAACTTTTTCATTTGTTAGATTTTCAAATTCAGTTAAAAAAGGATAAATTTTATAATATATTTTTCTCCTTAAAGTTGCTGCACTATATTCTTGTTTGTCTGAAACAAATCTTGCCGGAACAATATTGTGTCCGTCAATTTCAATCACGCAAAAATCAACATTTTTAAGCCAATCACGATTTAAAATCGGGGTAAAATCAATAATCAGCAATCCTGTTTTTATATTTTTAATAAAATCAGACGGAAAATTTTTAATTATTTCAAAATCCAAACCAATTTTTTTGAATTGTTTCTGTGCTTGCGATATCTGATTATCGATAAAATTTTGTTTTGGAGAATAATCATAATTAATTTTAGGATGAATAATTTTTAGAGGTAAATTTAATTCTTTTGATTTTTGCAATGCAAATTGCAGAGCAAAATTATCTTTTGCACGTATTTCTCTTTCACAAAAATAAATGATGTTTACATCTTTAATTGGTATGTTATTTATCTCAAAAATCCTTGACTGATTAATAGTATTTTCTGCTTCAATATAATCAGGTATGTAATTTAAAAGAGTATTTTTTATTATTCTTGGCATTTAAAAATTTTAAAATGCTCAATAAAAAAAATACATTGCCTAAACTTCCGACTAAAATGTCAGCACAGGGCAGGCAAGTTCACACGACTCATTTCGTATCGTCGGTTCATTTTGTAAAAATCATTGCACTTCATTCCGTTTTTCCTATCGTAAAAACTACATTCCGTCAGATTTTTCACAAGGACGGCGTTCGCTAACGCTCAGCCTTGTCAAAATCCGCTTTTCATAGTACCGGAACATTAGCTCTGAAGACAGAGCATTGGAACACTGTTTCCGACCATTGGCAACAATTCTTATCATAACTACGCAATCAAAGATTGCTTGTATGATAGAAT
>CANQLA010000184.1 GCA_947624605.1 Candidatus Gastranaerophilales bacterium
AATTCTCAACATTTAAAATATCTTGCTAAATACTATTTTGATTGGTTTACTCATATTAAAGACTGTTTTGTTAACAAATACCATAAGGATTTAATTTCTGCATTCAAAAAATATCAGGATTTAGGATGTATAGAAATTACTACTTCGGGTGCAACTCATGGCTTTTCACCATTACTTGCTACTGATGCAAATCTTAATGCACAATTTGCTGTTGGTTCGCAAACTACGAAAAAGTACTTCGGCAAAAAAGCAAAAGGCTGCTGGCTGCCTGAATGTGCTTACAGACAGGGCTATGAATATATTGGCAAAGACGGTGAAAAAAAATGGCGTCCTGCAATTGAATTAACACTGCAAAACAACGATATTGAATATTTCTTTACGGAATCTCATGTTATTGAAGGCGGAAGCTCTATAGGTAACAGACGTGTTGTCGGTGTATACGGTAATATAGAATATATTCCTCTCCCCGAACGTGAAGCTACAGGTTATGATACATATTCTGCGTATTGGCTGCCTGATGCTCAAGTTGCCGTTATTGGCAGAAATGAAAGAGCCGGTTATCAGGTTTGGTCTGCTGCTGACGGTTATCCGGGCGATGGTTGTTACAGAGAATTTCATAAAAAAGATGACAATTCCGGTATGAATTATTGGAGAATTACTTCTCCTTCCGCAGGTTTGGGTGACAAGATGCTTTATGATCCCGTGCTTGCCATGTCTCAAATTAATTTGAATTCTGACCATTATACAACTTTAATTTATCATTTATTAAATGATTATAAAAATGCAAAAGGCAAAGAAGGATTAGTCATGGTGTCTTTTGATACAGAGTTGTTCGGTCACTGGTGGTTTGAAGGTATTGAATTTATTAAACAAGTAATTAAAAAATTACACCAGTATCTTCCTGACGTTGAAATGATGACTGCAGGTGAATACATAGAAAAACATCCGCCTAAAGAAGCTATTCAAATTCCTGAAAGTTCTTGGGGACAAGGCGGTCATTTCTACGTTTGGCAAAATCATTTAACTGAATGGATGTGGCCTATTATTCACGGTTGTGAAAAGAGAATGTCTGCTATTGCTGATGAATATGATAAAGTTCCAGATGATAAATTGACTCAAAGAGCTCTCGCTCAGCTCGCAAGGGAAAATTTATTGCTTCAAAGTTCTGATTGGCCTTTCTTAATTACTACTTGGCAGGCTAAAGATTATGCTACGGAACGTTTTAATGAACATGTTCACAGATTTGAACTTATTGCTGATATGATTGATTCAGGCTGTATCAATGAAGAAAAATTAGCTGAAATTGAAAGTATTGATAATTGTTTTGCTGATATTAACTACAGAGTTTACAAAACAATTCCGGAGGGCAAATATCCTCAAGATGTTGAAAAAGTTCAACTCTTAAAATAATTTCAGTTCTAATTTACAAAAAGCGGAGCTTTGGTTCCGCTTTTTTAATTTAATATATTATAAATTTTTATAAATTAAAAATGGGTTTAAAAATTGGATAAATTGTCAGTTAAATACTTTAAAAATGAAAATACTTTCAATATTATAATAATTATTCTTTGTTGTTTATTTGGTTTTTTTGCTTTCAAAGGACATTACGGCAACATATTGACTGATTTCGGAAGAGAAATGCTGTTTCCTAAAGCTATTTTAGACGGTAAAGTATTATATAAGGATATTTTAGGTATTTATTTCCCTTTGGCATATCAAATAAATGCGTTGGGTTATAAATTTTTTGGTATAAATTTATCTGTTTTAGAATTTTTAGGACTAATAAATACTTTTATATTTTCTATTTCTCTTTATTTACTTTCAAAAGAATTTTTAAAAAGTTCATTTTCTTTATTGTTCTCAATAACAATTACCGTATGTGCTGCATTTAACGGTTCATTATTTAATCTTTTATTGCCATACTCTTCATCTATGTCTTATGGTGCAACTGCTTATGTTATTTCTGTTTTATTTTTAATTAAATATATAAAACAAAACAAAATTATATATATTAACACAGCTTTTTTGGCTGCCGGCTTTGCATTAGCCTGCAAAAGCGAGTTTGGAATTTTATTTATAATATTGCTTTTATCCTCTGTTATAATCAAACCTGTTAGTTTTAAAATTAATATTTTAAATTTTCTGCTATACTTTTTATTTCCCGCAATTTCGTTAGTAGCACTCTTCATACAAGGTTTGAGTATTCAAAATTTACTTTCTGCGGTTACTTTTATGAAAAAATTTTTCACTACGGATTCAATGCTTTACCATATAAGCAGAACCGGTGGTATATTTGGAATTCAAGATATATTTTTGTATTTTAAATGTTTAGTCTGCAATTTAATATTTTTTGGTATTTCTTTCTTATTGTTTAAATTTATTGCTAAGAAAAATACTGTGTTATACATTATTTCAGCATTATTATCTGCAATATTGGCAAACAAAACAAATGTAAGTATTCACACTGTATTGCTTCCTTTATTAATATTTGGAATACTTATTTTTAATTATAAAAGATTGTACCAAAATAAAAGTTTGTTTGTCTTGATAATTTCAGCACTTGCACTAAATATCAGAACTTTTTGGTCACTAATATTAACGTTATATGGAATGTTTACCGCACCTGTTTTAGTTTTATCGTTTATTGTTCTTTTATTTGAATATTTACCTGAATTTAAAGATTTTAAAAAAGATGATTTGAAAAAATTTACCGTATTTATATTGTTTTCATACTTGATTTTCTTTACATGGTTTGCAATTTATCAAAAAAATAAAAATAATACCCCTTTAATAACAAATAAAGGGAAAATTTACCTTGTAAAAAATCAAACAGAAACACTCTCTGCTGCTTTAAAATATATTGAAATGTATACTTGTAAAAAAGATAAGATACTTGTTCTGCCTGAAGGTATGGCAATAAATTTTTTTGCAGACAGACCTGTTGATTATTTAATGCCTATGGCTGACAGATTGTATTTTGATGCTATTGGGGAAAATAATGTTTTAGAAAATCTAAAATCAGCCGATTATGAAATTGTTTTTGTAATAAAAGGGTATGGTTTGACTAATTTTGGAAAACCTTATTTGTACAATGATGAAAATAAAATTATAAAGTATTTAAATGAAACTTATAAATTAGATTGGGAAATGAAATATTCTGAAAAATCACATGAAAATATCATTAAATGTTATGTAAAACCATATTAAAAATAAAAGCCGTTTATAAATTATAACGGCTTGATAAATAACTCAACTCTCTCAAAAGAAGCTATGCTGCTTCTTTTGTGTTTTCATCAGAATTTTCACCATATAGTTCTTTAGTGATTTCTGAGACACTAACTTCTTTTCCTGCTTGTTTTTGAGCCCTTAATTCTTTTATTTTTTCGGGATTAAGAACTTTTAATACCATTTTTCCGTTGGATTCTTTAGATAAGGTTTCTCTAATATCAACAGGATAACTATCGTAAGTATCAGGAATTTGTCCGTCAACAATTTTCTGTTCAACAAATTCAATGTGCTGTTGAACTTTGATAGGGTATTCAGGATGAACTTTTAACCATTCGGCATAAGACATGCTGCCTCTCGGATTATTACAAAGGGCACATTCTCCAAGATAATTGGATGTAGCATTGGCACCGCCCAGTGATTTGGGATGAACGTGTTCTGCAGTATGCAATGAACCTCTTAAAAGTCTATCCATTATAGCAGTATTAGAGTTTCCT
>CANQLA010000185.1 GCA_947624605.1 Candidatus Gastranaerophilales bacterium
TAGGTTCCGTCAAGAGCGATGAAGGTCATATCTCTTTTAGGTGAAAAAGAATAATATGTTTTTCCCTCTGCAAAGCCTTTTTGTCCGTTTTGAGTTAAAAGTTTAATTTGGTCAATTTTTTTTATACCATTGGGAGAAACATCATGATTTCCAAGGACATAATACCACGGCTTAGGTGAAAATTTATTTAAATATTTATAAATATAATCAAAATCTTCAGCTATGGGTTTATCAGCAGCGTCTCCGGTGACTATAATAAACTTTACATTTTTTTCATTTTCTATTTGACACAAAGCATCATCTAATATCTTTAATGCATAATATTTTAATTTGAAACTCTTTTCATTTTCAGGAGCTTTGGGCTGGTAGTGGATATCTGAAATTTGAGCGAATTTTAGTATGGTAGCGAATGAAGGAACAGATGTTAAAAAGACAGAAATGAAAAGTAAAATTAAAATTTTAGATAGAAACGATTTATTCATTTTATACTCCTTATTATTAATGCGGATATAGATATAAAAGATTATACCAAAAAAAATTATTTTGTTATAATTTTTAAGAAAGAGAAAAAAATGACATTTGGGAAAGAAATAATTTTAATAGAATTAATTGGAATAATTGCATTTGCAGTAACGGGAGCAATTGTTGCAATTAAGAAGAAATTTGATTTATTTGGAGTAATAGTATTAGGAGTAATTACAGCAGTAGGAGGAGGAGCAATCAGAGATTTAATTCTGGGAATAACCCCTCCAACAATGTTCAGAAATTCATTATATGTATTAGTAGCATTTATAACATCAAGTATAGCATTTGCAGCATCAGCGGCGGCGACAGTAAAATTCAAGAAAAGCAGAAAATTTTTCAAGGATATGGTAAATTTTTTTGATGCAATAGGTCTTGGTATTTTTGCTGTTACGGGAACTAATACGGCAATAGTTAACGGATTTGGAGATAATGCATTTTTAGCAATATTTGTAGGAGTAATTACAGGTATTGGAGGAGGAATGATAAGAGATATACTTGCAGGAAAGGTTCCGTTTGTTATGTATAAAGATATATATGCATCTGCGGCGATTGCAGGTGCAACGATATATTATTATTTATACATAAACAGTTCAAATGAGTTTATTTCAGTAGCATCCGCAATATTAATTACAATATTAATCAGACTTCTTGCATCATTTTATCACTTAGGATTGCCAAAACTTCCAAAAATAAAAATAATAGATGATGAAGATAATGAAACGAAAATTTAATATAGAAACAGGAGACGTGATGTATTAAAATATATTTGTGATATAATAAAGAGGAAAGGGCGGTTGGCGCAGTTGGTAGCGTATCACATTGACATTGTGGGGGTCGTGGGTTCGAGTCCCGCACCGCCCACCATTTAAAAGTCAAATCCTAAAGATTTGGCTTTTATTATTATAACTGTGTCTTAGCCACTTTAGAAAATTTTATAAATTAACATAACTTGCCAATTTTTAAATAACCTTAATAAGACTCGAACCATTAAACATAATTTATTATGAGTTTATTAAAATGTGTTTACCGTTTATTGTAACCCAATGACCGTCTGAATGACTAATATTAGCATTTTTTCTGTTCGCTAAAATTCTATTTCGGCTCTGCACCATTTGTTTATATTTATTTTTTATTTCATCAGTAAAATTATTAGAGGTTTTCTTGTCATCTATATATACGTTTTTCTCAATTTTTAATTTATATAATTCTTTACTTTCAGATTGTAAATCAGAAGAAGTATTAAAAGTTTTATTTGCATATTTTTTCAAATCAGTTACTCGATTATTCCAACCTTGTAAATATTTTTTTTGATTTGGACGAGCTTTA
Source organism: Candidatus Gastranaerophilales bacterium (assembly GCA_947624605.1). GTDB lineage: Bacteria > Cyanobacteriota > Vampirovibrionia > Gastranaerophilales > Gastranaerophilaceae > RUG841. Next base: position 1,852 of record CANQLA010000185.1, read on the forward strand.
ACAAATTCATCATATTTTTTTCTCCTTAAATCTTCAAATTTATCTACATCGCCATTAGATTCTTTTAAAAAAGAAAGGGCTCTTGATACACCCATATTTACAGCAGTATCAAATACATATGCTGCTAATACAGGATTATCTATTTTATCTGCACCTGCAGCTTTAAAATAATTATTATAATAAATTTCCTTTACTTCTTTTTCGGATATATATTTAACACTTTGTTTTTTTAGTCCTTTGCTTGTTCTGTAAGCATTATATGTTGAGATAGTTATACCTTTATTTGTTTCCTTACCTAAATCGTTAGGGTCATTTACATAACCACCTTCTTTTTCTAAAACAAATTTTAACATTTTTTAAAAATTTTCATTAGTCATTTTTACTCCCATAAAAGAAATTACGAAGATAAAAAATTTTACGGATAAATATTTTTATATTCTTGTAATTGTAATGCTCTTTGCTTAACTATATTAACTTCATATCCTTTAGAAACATTTTTGTACATTGTTCCTTGAGAATATTCCGTATCAAATTTATTAAAAGTTTGTATTTCATTATTTTTATATTGTTCCCATAATCTTTGAGATTGTTTTATTTTTTTATATGTTTTCAAATCTGTATTTTTTTTGAGATAATATAAAATGTTATTAATTTCTTTATTCCAAGAATCAAGTGCAATTTGCGAACATCTGTTCATTTCTGTAGTTGAACCTGTTTTTGCAATGCAATTTTGTTCTTCATCATCAATAATATGGGTAAATGCATTTTGTTGGGTTATCAATAAAAATATAATTAATGTTAAAACATATTTTTTATTCATAAAATTATTTTATCTTATTTTGTAATTCTTTCAAATCCTTTCATCTGATGTATCTATTTTCAATATGACATATTTTTAAAAATCTTCAACCCTTGTGGTGTAAGAAATATAATAGATATAATAAGCAAAAAGAATTGTAAACAAACTGTTACAATATGTCTATTGTAAAACTGAAACAATATATTAATTTTTCAAAATTTTCTATGTATTTTGCAAAGTTTGTAAACACAAATCTTCTTAATTGTTCTTATGTACAAAATTTTAACAGTCTTTCAACTTCAATAGCATTAGATGAATCAGCTAAAAAAGTTCGAAGATTGTTCCCTATTTTCCATATCTTATTTAACCTGATTCTATTGTATTTCAGTTTTTTTATTTTTTATTCATGTCCATTGTGTGTCCGTTTTTTGTTTTGAAGTTATTTTGGCAGACTTCTGAAGTCTACCCTATGGGTTCGTTGTATTTTTAAAGTCCGATTTGGTTGGAATTTGTCATTCTAAGGCTTGCCGAAGAATCTGTTTATATTTGAATTTCAGTGGTCAGAAGTGCGTTGAGTTCATCAATTTCAAATCGGACTAAATTGGAATTTCTTTAGTGTCAAAATTGACTTTTAATAGCCAAATTATTTATAAAATGATAATATGAATAATAAAAATTTTTCAATGTACTAAAAAACGGGGATACGTAGTTGGCGGAATTATTTGTAAAAACATAAATATATACTGGCTATTTTCACAACAAGAGAGAGAATGGAGTGCATTTTAAAATAAGGAGTAAAAATAGTGACGAATAATAATAAAGAAAATGATAATAATTTTGATAAAAATCAAGATGATAAATCGTATCAAGATAATAAAAAAAATATTTTCATAAAAATTATTGATTGGTGCAAACGTTCCTTCGCTGCGTTCGCACGAAACGTGCTACAGACGAA
>CANQLA010000186.1 GCA_947624605.1 Candidatus Gastranaerophilales bacterium
AAATAAAATGCATAAAGAATCTTTGTGTGCTGATATTCAATATTTTAAAGATTATAGTCAAATGGCATTATTTAATGGTAATAGGAACGAAGAAATATTAAATATAATACAACAATGTAAGATTTATAATACTCAATAAAAGCATTATTAATAAAAGGAGAAGAAAAATAATATGGCAAACACAGTTTATGAAGCAAGGGTAGAATACAATGCGGTCAGTAATAATATTACTGAGAATATGAAACCTACAGATTATGTTCAATTAGCTGAAATAATATATGAAGCTGGTATAGCAGGTAGGGTGCAAAAAGCTTGCGTTTGCACCATTACTTTATAAATAAATTTTTTATTAAAAAGCCAGCAGGTCAGGCTGTACCTGACAAACTTATTAATTAATATTTTTTTTAGGTACTTTTGATGGCAAAAGTACCGCAAAACCACCCGCTGTAACTTCGTAACTTAATTTATGATATATGGTAGTTCTTTATATTTTTATTGACAAAAGCTGCTTTATAATTTATATTTAAATAATCATATTTATTTTTATTTTTATTTCTAATGGTAGAATTTTTTAATATGTAATAATCAAACTTAGATAATAAAAATTTATTTTATAATATAGTATGCAATAATTATCGGAATTGTTTATGAACAAGCAGATACATACAGACTATTTTCACAACAAGAGAGAGAATGGAGTGCATTTTAAAAATTAAGGAGTAAAAATAGTGACGAATAATAATAAAGAAAATGATAATAATTTTGATAAAAATCAAGATTATAATTCATTTAAAGAAAATAAGAAAAATATTTTCATAAAAATTATTGATTGGTGCAAACGTTCCTTTTTGCACCCTACCACTAACACGATCAAAGATGTGGAAGAGTTTTTAAAAAATTGTAGATTAGTAAGAGATAGTTTGAGACATTGATAGCAATACCAAATGAATAATTTCATTTGGTTATATTTGTTGGAAAGAAAAGAAAGATAGGGATTTATGATTATGAGTAACAAAAAAAATAAAAAAATGAATAGTTTATTTAAAGCTATTCTATCCGTTTTTATTCTTATTTTGATTTCAAATAATATCTGTTTTGCGGGTGCTGTACCTAAATTTAATCCAAAAGATCCAAATCAAAAACCGGGGTTGTATAGATTGGATAATATGCATAATCGAAGATATAACCATAAAATGACTATTTTAAATGATGGAAAAGTATTTATCTCTGGAACAGACGAGAAATATTCTGATGGAAAAGCATATAAAACTGCGGAAATTTTTGATCTTGAAACAGGCAAATTTAAAGAAGTAAATACGTTATTTATACACAATAGTTTAGGACATAAATCTGTATTAATGAGCAATGGAAATGTTTTATTATCTTGCGGATATGAAAAAAAAGTAACACAAGATAAAACAAAAGGTCATTATGAAGTATATGATCCAGTTACTGATAAATTTTATGAGGGTCCTGAGTCTAATTTGATTTGTAGTAAATCTGTATTCCTTGAAAATAGTGATGACGGGAACATAATTGCATATGGAGAAGCTAAAATTGATGGGAAAATAAAAACTGTTTTTGAAAAATATAATGTTAAATCAAATACAGTAAGTGATATAGAGAAATATAATACTTCAGATTATGACCCATATTTTCGTAAAACCAAAAATGCAGATAAAATGTTTCAAATAGTAGAAGAAAATATTGGACATCCAAGATATTGTATTGCTTTTTTTGATGGAAATTCTTTGTTTGCCGCTACTACGCAAGTAGATTATGGAATAAACATAAGTGATATTACAGATGGTAGATTGAGTTATCAACCTAGTTGGTTTTCACCATTATATATAACAAATGAAAATAAGATAAGCATTGCTAAGATAAATGAATACTCTAGGTCTTGGAAATCAACAGGTATAAAACTAAAAGATAAAAATATGATTTTGATAACCGGGGGACTTTATCCTTCATTGTTGTTATACAACCCAGATATTGATCCCAAGGATATGCCATTAAAAGAGAGGATTTTTTGGGCTGCAGGAAATCCATCAAGAAGTGCTTATATATTAGTTTATTAAAATAAGGAGTTTTTATGATTAATGAAGTTGTGAAAAAACAAGATGATACGCTTGCAGATTTAGAACAATATGTAGCAAATAAAAAACAATATGATGTTGCTAATACAAATTTAATATCGGAAATCTTAAGTGAAAACAATAATGTTGTTCATGTAACGTGTCGTGAAGTTTGAGAAATTTTTTGTTTTTTGTTTCACGAGGTTTGAGAAATTTTTTTTATATTATTAAATATTAAATTTATAATTTTATTACTTTTTTTATTTTTTGAAAACAAAAAATAAATTATATATATTGATTATGTTATCCATAATTTTACTGCCGTATATCATAAGTATACGGCTTTTTTTTATTCAATTTGTTTTTCGTCTGCTGTTTAAAATATTCAATTTTCAATGCGTGATTTTAAATTTTAAATTGTATTTAAATTAGTTTTAAATTTAATTTGAAAATTTATACTGCCTTTATAAATAACTCCTTTTCTCTTTTTCTTCTTTTATCCAAAAGATGTGGAATGTTGTTCCCTCGATGCCAATCCTTAAAACATTCCGCTGCTTTTACAAATTGATTTGCATTTATTAGCTTTAACATTGTCGAACCTCTGAATGCTGAACAACCAATGTTAAAAACAAAACAGCATAATGCATCGTACTGATTTTGCTTCAGCGGTACTTTTACAACTTCATTAATCGTTTCTTCAACATTTTTTATATCATTTTTTAAAAGTTCACTTGCTCTTTCTTCTGTTATAACAAGTCCTTTTGTTACATCTTTGCCTGTATGACCAACCCCGATTGTTAAAGTACCTTTTACAACATCTGAAAATCCAACCTGTCTACCTGTAAAATCATCATAAGCTTGCAAACGACATCCTTCAAGTTCTTTAATTAATTTTATTCCGGTTTCTGAAATTTGCATTATTGTTGTAACCTCTCTTTTAACTTACTTACTGATTGTTCAATTTCTTCTAAAATTCTGTCACATAACACTTTTTCAACAAGCGGTTTGAATGGTTTTAAAAATGCAGGATATTTGATAAAATTACAAATCATTTTGAATGCAAGTACTTTCTTTTCTTTACCAATTTTATTGAATGTGAACTCTGCCTGATAAACTGCTATCAATGCAAAATCTTCAATTTGATTTTGAATATCAATTAAGACACTGCTTTCAATAATGATTTTATAAATTTTTTCTGACAAACCATATTCTTTGGCAAGTTTTACAAGTTCCTGCCAAAAGCCTAAAATGATTGAAATTATTCTTTTTTTTGTTTCTCTTTGCATTTTAAATCCTGATTTTAGAACGGAATTTCATTTTCTCCGATAATTTCTGTATTTTGCGGTACTTTTGCCACCAAAAGTACCTAAAAAAATATTAATTAATAAGTTTGTCAGGTACAGCCTGACCTACAAACTTTTTGTACACTACAAACTATCCTTCAATATACGCAACATTTCTTTGACCGCAAAGTCTCTTAGATTTTCGGGTAGTCGTTTTTCTTCGTTTCATTCTCGGAC
>CANQLA010000187.1 GCA_947624605.1 Candidatus Gastranaerophilales bacterium
ATATAAAGATCAATCCTATTTATTTTCATAATATTAATTGAAACTCCTTTCTAAAAATTTTTATTTGCATATTTTATTAATTGTATAAACGATATTATTTCGTCATAAGTTAATTTTAGAAAATTATTAAGATAACTTTGCCTATTATGGTTATTATGATTTAATGGTATTTCAATTATTCTCATTTGTTTTTTTAAACAATATGCACAAATAAATATATTAGGATATAAATTTCTTTCATCAATTGTATTTATTATTTTATCTAAAAGTTCTTTTTTCAAAAGTCTGAAAGGAACGTTTGTATCATTTATAATTTTATTGGATTGACTAAAAAGCAGAGCTATAATATTTTTTGCCATATTAGTGGCTATTTTTCTATGAATTGGTTGACTTCTATTTACCCTTCTTGCTATTACCAAATCAGCATTACCTCTTTCTTTCCACAACAATTCAAAATCTTCAGGACTTATTTCATTATCTGCATCTGCGTGAAAAATATAATCAGCATCACCGCAATTTTTGTATGCATAATACAATGTTTTGGAAAATCCTTTATGTACATTATTGATTAATACAACATTAGAATTTGTTTTCGTAACTTTTTCAACTACTTTTGAACAATTATCTGTTGAGCCGTCATTATATATTTCTATTTTATAGTTAAGTGATAATTTGCTTAAAACACTATCCCAACGATTTATGGTTTTCACTATAATTTTTTCCTCATTATATATAGGCATAATAACAATAATGTCTATTTTTTCCATACTAAATTTCCTTTTTTATTTTTACAAAAGATAATAAAATTATTATTGGATAAGTTAAAAATAATAAGAATACATATCTTGGACACATCTCCGGTAAAGAAATTGATATGAAAAATACGTTAAAAATAATAGGAGATATAGTTAATATTGCACGCATTCCATTTTTAATTGAAAAAAAACTACCAAAAATTAAAAAAATCAGAAAATATAAACTTGGTTTGTAGAACAAATCAAAGTAAAAATCAGATTGAGTCAATTTTTGAATCATGTTTTTGAATTTCGGTAAAAAACACTTTGTATCCATTAAACTTTTGTCGCATTTGTATAACAAAGGACAACACATGTCCGCTAAAATAAAATCTTTATCAATGGTTAAAGCAACTCCTTGAGTATAATTAAAACCTTCCTGATTATGTTTATATTTTAAAATATAGGAATTTAATATCAAATAATCCTTGAACATTAACCCAAAATGATTTTTAATCATTTTAAAGTATAGGAATATAAAATCCTTGTTTTTTGTTTTAATATTATCAATCAAATCCGGACAATTAAATATGAAAGTGTGCGTTAAATATTTTACATAAGAATTTGTCCATTTTTTTATTGGTGCAAATTTAGACAATACAGATATGTCTTCATTTGAAAGAGTGTTCAGGGGGGGGGGGTATATTTGATTACAGTCTGAATTTGGTGTATTAACACTTCAAATGTTTGATTGTGAATAAATGGTTTTACTTCATAATTGATGTTTCTTATGACAATATTAGATATAATTAAGGAAAATACTGCATAAATACAGATAACTTTTATAAACGATTTCCAATAATTTTTTAAAGATATCAACATAATCAATAAAACAGCAAAACATATATGCATTCCGCTGTATCTTGTGTATGTTATCAATAATAAAGAAATAATAAATAAAAAACTATTTAATCTCGATTTCAAGAAAACATCCAAACCTTCAATAACAATTAATAAAATACACATAAATACAGTAAACAGACAAATATTAAATATGACATCTTTCCATAAAGAAACTAACATAATACTATTAAATGGCGTAATTGCAATTAATATGGATATAAATAACAAAATTTGTTTGGGAATAGCATACTTTTCGATTTTGCTAAAAAAATAACCTATAGCTGTTGCAAAAGACAGAATTTGTACTATTACAACAGTTATCGGACTATCATATATTTTCGTTATGAATGTAATTAATAATGTGCTAATAATCGGGTGAGAATCATCATATAACTTCAGATGACTCTGATACCACTGTACAATTGTATCAAAAGGCATTATACCAGGGTAAAAAGTTAATATATAAAATATTCCGATAATTATAATCGGCAGTGAATACAATATAAATGATGAAACAGATGCTTTATCTTTTATTTTCTTTATACAAATATTTGTATTTAAACAAATCAAACCTAAAAAATATACAGAAAAAAAGTAAATTAAAAAATTAAAAGTTATATAAATAATTTTTGAAATTCTATCTGCAAAACTCAAATATTTATTTGCTTCAAAAGTATATGGAAAAGCATATTCCATTGATAATTTTTTATCTTGGACAATTTCAGCCTTTTCAATATTTTGATATGTATCTAATTTGTATTGTTTATTATTTATTTTTAAAGAAGCTATACCTGTATCGTTTCCTCCCAATAAAATAAGATAAATATTATTTCCTTTACCTGAAAATTGTAGTTTAGAATTATAAAGTTCAATACATTTCAAATTTTCTTCAGGAGGCATTTTCCATGCTGCTGCAGCATCTGTGTTTTCATAATGACCGTTTATTTTTAGATTTTCAAAAGGAATTGTTTTATTATCAATTTTCAAAGAATAAAATACGATTCTTTCTCCTTGAGACATTTCGTTTTTGGAATTTGTGGCTGATAATTCAATTTCTATTGGTATTTGTGGATTATGTTTATAAATATTAAAACTGTATATAATGAATAAAGAAATAAATACAGAGCATAATATTAAATATATGTTTTGATATTTTTTTATATATAAATTTTTAGGTTTAATAAGGTATAATAAAAATGGAATTAAGCAAATGATTATGGAAGAAAGGATTGTAATTATTGGGGTATTAAAAATATACCCAACCTTTAGAGCATAATTTAGAATTCCACCCAAAATAATACTATATAACAAAATAATTTTCATATTATTCATTATAGACTAAAGTTATATAAATTTAAACATTTTTTTTGTCATTATTTTAAAAAAATTTTTTGTTGTATTTGTGTAACTTTGAGAATCAAAAGAAAAGTCTGCGTTTAAAAATAATAGACATTGATTTAAACATATATTTAAATAATTTATTCAAGTATGATAAAATAAAATAAACATTTTGAAGGAGATTTTTTATGGTCAAAAATAAATTTATTCTTTTTTTTATAAGTTGTTTAGGAATCTTGACCGTATATTTCTTAATAAAATTGATGTTTGGTGAAAATACCGGGAGTTTACTTGATAACATTGTATTTGAAAAATTCAATGACTATTTAGCGGATTTTGTTAATCACACAAGGCTTGCAACAAATGAATATGTCTATGTTGGAGAAGACTGGCAGCTTTCAGAGAGAGGTCTGTCTCCCATAGAATATGTAATATTTGAAAGGATTGCTAATATTACTGATTTTAATGTTATACCAACAAATTTTTTAGATAGTATGACTATCGGACAGACAGTTTCAAAAGCTGTTTTTGTCGCTAATTATTCAATTTGTGTAATCTCAATTTTGTTTTTTATCTATCTTTATTCAAAATTAAAAATTAATTTTTGCCTAAATTATAAA
>CANQLA010000188.1 GCA_947624605.1 Candidatus Gastranaerophilales bacterium
TCTATTCCCCAGTTGTATACAGTTTTCCCTGTCTCTTTGGCTAAATAATATGAAAAATTTTGATTGGGCGATAATGCAGAACCATAAGTATATGAACAACCAATAAGTAATATGGCATTATCTTTATTCTGTTCATTTATCATTTGTCTGGTCTTGTCTATATATATGCGGGAAAAAGGAACATTTTTACAAAAGTGTGAACTTTGATTTTTATCAAAAAAACCTGCAGAGTGTTCCGCTTGGGCAATATATTTTTTTCTTTCAATGTAAAATAGTATATAATCAACTGCTGTCAAAAATAATATTATAATGAAGAAATTTACTAAAATTAACTTGAATAGCCCAAATTTTTTCATAAACCTCCCTAACAATTTATAATATTTATAGGTAATTTTATTATTTCATATTATTATAAATCTTCAAATAAATCCAGTCTTTTAAGTTTATTCCTTAATTTTACTCCTTTCAGTAATTTGATGTATTTTACCAATTCTTATTTAATAGCTGTCAAAAAAGGTGAAAATTTTCGATTTTTTATATGCATACATTAATTAAATTAGAATTGATAGTTGAAAATTTTGCCAATATGCTTCTTATCTTATCTTATCTTATCTAACCTGCTGTCCTTAGTATAAAAGTGTTTGCAAGAATACTTAGCATATATCTAATTTTGTAAACATTTTGTCTTTCCATGTCCGTATCCGGCAATTATTAATATCTGTTTTGCTGAATTTTTATTGCATTTCGTTCAAATATATTGAATTGTTTAACAATCAATACAGGAAACCTTTTCGTTATGTATAGATTTATCTTTTTCATTTTTTACATCATTTAAATCTTTAAAATTGATAAAATGTTTTTTTCTGAGTTCATCTTCATCAAACAGCCTGATTATACCGTATTGTCCGTCGTAACCTGATTGTTTTTTGACTTTTCCGAGCCTTAATCTGAAAATGCCTTCACCAAGAAGTGTTGAAGTTTTTGATATTTCATCAATTGGAATGTCTTGTAATATTTTAAGTTCAGAACCGAATTTATTAATTAATCTTTCATATTCAAAACAGACTGATTTAGAGGTAATTCCTACTCCGGATATTTCAGAAATTATTTCCGGCAGAGGTATAAGAGAAAATACTTTTCCGGCTGTATTCGGAGGATTATCAATTTTTTCCCGGTCAGAAAGTTCTTTTATTCTGTGTGCAACCCCTATAGTCATCATTTTCCCGCAAATGGGGCAAATTCCTCCAAGAGCTTTTGTTTCTTTTGGCGTTGTACACACCTTACATTTTCTGTGACCGTCTTGGTGATACTTTCCTTCTTCCGGGAAAAATTCTACTGTTCCCACGTAACCGTTTCCCGTTTTTAATGCTTTCATTATACTGTAATAATTCGGTTTATGATCAAAAACCGTAGCTTCCCTTGCAAGTTTGGACGGCGAATGTGCATCAGAATTAGATACTAATCTGTATTTATCCAGTTTTGATACTTGCCAATTCATTTTAGGATCTGATGATAAACCTGTTTCAAGTGCAAAAATATATTCCGAAAGATCCTCATAACATTCTTCTATTGAATCAAAACCGGATTTTGATCCTAAAACTGAAAACCACGGAGTCCAAATATGTGCCGGAATTATGTATGAATTATTTCCCGAATCTAAAACTGTTTCTAACAGATTTCTTGAATTTAATCCGAGAATAGGTCGTCCGTCTGAATTTATATTACCTATTGTATTAAGTTTATTTCTCAATTTTTCTGCATTTTTTATACTTGGAACGAAAACAATGTGATGTATTTTTCTTGTTTTATCTCCTTTTTTGTATATGGTTGATATTTCTGCGGATAAAATAAATTTTACGGTTTCCTGACCTTTAAATATCTCTTTTCCTACATCTTTTTTAAAACTATATGTTCCGTCTTCATTTTCAACAAGTTTCTCTTGAATTTCTTTAAACCAGGCAGGGTGCGTAAAATCTCCCGTGGAAATTACACTTAATCCTTTTTTCTTTGCCCAAAAAGCCATTTGCTCAAGATTACAATTTTTGCTTGTCGCTCGAGAGTACTTGGAATGTACATGTAAATCCGTATAAAACTGCATATATATTCCTCTTAATTATTTCTTTGCATAATTTTTTATTATCCAACGTTTTATATTTATAATTTAATTTGGTTTATAATGCAAAAAAGCAAATTGGGATTTTTATAAAAGGGAACAGTGCAAAATTGTTCCCTTCCTTACTCACAATTATTTTTTATTCTATCCCGCTTTTGATTGCCTCAAAACAATCGGGACAAATTGTTTCGTAACCTTCTTCTTTAGATAAATCGGAATATTTCCAGCATCTTTCGCACTTATGACCGTGAGCTTTTGCAACCCATGCTGTATAGCCATTTTCTGTATATTCACCTAAAACATCATCAGGTTTTGTATCTGATACTACAGCTTGTGAAGTAATAAACAACGACTTTAAGTCTTTAGAATATTTATCAAGAAGAGCTTTATTTTCTCCTGTTACAGTAACTGCAACTTCAAGAGAGCTTCCGACAATTTTATTTCCTCTTAGAACTTCGATTGCTTTTGTGACAGTTTCTCTTAACTTAAGAATTTCTGTAAAGTCTTCGTTAATTTCTTCATTATCCCATTTATCATTTGTTTGCGGCCAATCAGAAAGAATTATACTTTCCGGTTTGCCAATTTTTTGTATAGCAGGTGTGTTTTGCCAAATATCTTCTGCTTGATGAGGCATTACAGGAACAAGAATTCTTGTAAGTGCATGGCAAATTTCATAAAGAACCGTTTGACAAGCTCTTCTTGATAAAGATTTTTTGCCTGCCGTATAGAGTCTGTCTTTTACAATATCAAGGTAAAAAGCACTTAAGTCTACTGCTGCAAAATTTTGTAAACATTGAAAATATTTATAAAATTCGTAAGCTTCAAATGCCTCCGTTACATTTACTATTAATTCATTTAATTTATGAAGAGCAAATTTATCCAGCGGTTTTAAATCTTCGTATTGAACATAATCTTTTGCCGGATTAAAATCAAATAGGTTTCCAAGTAAAAATCTTGCTGTATTTCTTGTTTTTTTGAAAATTTCAGAAAGCTGCTTTATTATATTGTCGCCTATTTTAATATCATTTCTGTAATCAACGGAAGCTGCCCATAATCTTAAAATATCAGCACCGTAATTTTTTATGATATCATCCGGTCTAATATAGTTGCCTAAAGATTTAGACATTTTTCTTCCGTCTTCACCAAAAACAAATCCATGTGTTAAAACCTGTTTATATGGTGCAATCCCCCTTGTAGCAACTGCTGTTAATAATGATGATTGAAACCAGCCTCTGTGTTGGTCTGAGCCTTCAAGATACATATCAACAGGAAGTTCGCACAGTTCGTCTTTTCTCTTTTCTACTACTGCTCTGTGGGTAACTCCGGAATCAAACCATACATCCATAATATCTGTTTCTTTATCAATATTGGAACTGTGGCACCCCGGACAAGTAAATCCTTCCGGTAAAAGTTCTTTAGCACTATATTTTACCCAGGCATCAG
>CANQLA010000189.1 GCA_947624605.1 Candidatus Gastranaerophilales bacterium
TTTGGGATATTTTTTGGTGCATATTTTCACAGATTCGTGCAATGTTTTGCCTGAGATTATCAGTTGAAAGAACTTATCTCTTAAAACGTGCGGTTTTGGAGATTTTGTAAGGCTTGGGTTATATTTTGCGACTGTTTCAAGTGGTACTTGTCTGCAAAGTGATAATTTTTCTCTTATTTTTTCAAAGATTTTTTCCCCGTTGTCAGAATTTATCAAAACTACGGAAAGTCCTTTTTTGTCGTTTATTTTTTTATCATAATTATCTGCACCTACAAAATCTCCGAGAGTAATATCTCCGCTTCTCGGAACTTTGCTGAATTTGCAATCCGTACAAGAATCATTAACGGACATATTTGTCAAAAATGTTTTAAAATAGTCATTGTTTTCATAATAATCGATATAAAACCCCTTAGTAGTAGTAGTAGTAGTATTGCAGACACTCCAATCCAATACTCCCGCTGCTTTTGGACGCATATTTATTTTTATTATTTTTTCATCTTTATCCAATTTTTGTGTATATTCATTTTTATACATCTCAAATATCCGCCTTGACGGAACACTGTGACAGATTAAATCTACTGTTATCAATCGTTCATATCTCTTTTGCAAAAAATTTTTTAATCCTGCCGTTTGGCAGGGCGTTCCGCTGTATAATACCTGTTTGCCTTCTTTCAGAAAATTTAATGCCTGTTTATATGTATCTTTGGTATCTGATTGAACGTATTTTGAACCGTACATTCTTTCCAATTCCTGAACGTTGTCCGCATAACTGTGGCATACTCTCAGATTTTCGTCATAAACAGCTCCGAATACTATCCCGCAGTTTTGTATCACCTCTCTTGCCAATAAATCGAATATCCCTCCTGATGAGGATTTTAATCTTATATCTTCTTCTTTATTCATACAAGCGTATACCTTCGGATTATTTCTATTTGTATTTATTTCTCCGTTTATCGGGCATATCTTTTCGCACATATTACAGTCTTTGCATAATTTTTCATCCGTCTTAGGATGCAAAAATCCTTTTTCGTCCTCTTGCATCTCTATTGCTCCGTATGGACATATATTCTTACACGCACCACAGCCGGTACAATTCTTTTTATCCGTCAATATCATTTCACTCTCCTTTTAAGTTCGGCTTTTAAACTTATGTAAGAAATTTGTTGTTTTACAACTTTCGGAAGATATTTGTGATATATGCTTAACCACATTTTCCACAGTCTTTGTTTTATTAAATTCTTTAATACTCTTTCCCTCTCCATTGTACATATCTTTTTCTCACAAAGCCATAGCATGTTTTCATATTTTTCAACACTCGTTTTAACTTCACCTGACAGGGCTGATTTCAAAAAATTAATTCCTTCTTTTTTATATTCTTCTGTTTTTTTGTTTATTTCACCATAATCACAATCAAAAACACAATCTCTCTCCAATATCTCTTCAACAGAGCCTATAAATCCGTCTTTTATCCCAAGCATCTCAGTCACGGATAAGTTCCTCGCCCTGCCTGATTTTGAATTTATTATACATATAAACGGTTTATTCAATATTATTGCAAAACACATTCCGTGAAAAGAATTGGTTATAAATAATTTGCTCTCCTTTATCGACCTCAGCCACTCTTCTATCGTGATATCAGACTGGAATGTTTCCGTTATTTCACATCCGTATTTTTTTGATATTTTGTCAAAAACCTCTTTCTTCTTATCTCCAAAATGAAAATAATATGATACTATCTTATCTTTATATTCACCACCGCCTTTTGACTCAGAAGCAAGCTCTTCATAATGTTCTTTGCTCAACCAAAATACGGGATCTATTATATGCTTTGCTTCCGTTTCAAAAACCTCTTTACATATTTCCGCTCCCGATTTCTCCCTTACGGAAATATAATCAAACGTCTTTAGCGAATGCTTTACCTTCTCCAATATCTCACTATCAGCTTCATTTAAATACTGCTCTTTATATACTCCCAAACTCGCTGATAACGCTATCTTCTTTATTTTTGGATTTACAAAATTTAAAAAATATTGCTCAAATCCCTCTTGGACTCCCTGCACAAACGGTATTCTGAATACCTGATCCGAACCGGTTATAAATACCCTGCCTGTTTCGTTCAACTTGTACAAATCATTCAAATTTGACATCTTCTCGGTAAATTTCATCCTATTCCTTTTGAATATCTCAAAGGATTTGAATTGTAAGCCCAAATTGTTCTTTAAAAAACCTGTATTATCTATTATTTTACTCTCTTCTCCCATATCGTTTAATGTGCGTTGAAGAGCGTATGCAGTCAATACCGCTCCGTAATTAACCCTTTCATAACTGCAATTTATTATGTAAATTTCCTTCTTCTCCAAATCTTTACCCTTCGCTTAACTTTTATTTCTTAAATAATACATGTTTTATATCCGATGTCTTTGTTATCTTTCTGTAACATTTTCTCAGCAATCTGTAAAATGCAAATAACAATATTCCGGCTTTTAACCCTATGCTCATTTCCTTCTTCAATACCTCATATTCGGGTTGTGTCATTAAGTCCTTCTTTAAATGCAGAAAATACAATTGACCTAAATAATAATTTTTGTGCTTCTTATAATTCTCCACATCAAATTCCTTATAAAATTTGTCCAATTTCCCTATCGCATACAACGTATTCATCGTCCTTACACACTTTATACATTTGCCGCAGCACTCTCCTACTATGCACACATGTAAATATTTCTGTGCAAGTTCGCTATCTGCAACAAGCATAGTCTTTTCGAGCCTCGTTTTCGCCCCCCCCCCCGAATATAAACGCATTTCGCTTGTACTAAAGCTGTTTAACAGCAATAAGTCTGTATATGCGGCATCATGCATATCATTGTCAATAAGATTGAAACACGAAAAATCTTTACCTACAGATGCATATAAATATGTCTTCCACAATTTTTGCAAACAAAATACTCCAAACATCGATGCATATGTACATGTTAATAAATGGTCCTGTATAAATTCTTCGGCAAAATTTGAATTTGATATCACAGCCTTTAATCCCAATGCATCCGCTACTTCTCTGACAGGCTGCACCCTCTTGTAATACAATCCCCTCTCTACATCAGGATGAGAAAATGAACCTACATTCGTTATGAATAAGTGCGTTAATCTGCAATTCGGATACTTTGAATTTGTATTGCTTATTATCTCATGAAATGAATCTATTCCGCAAGAACAACCCGTTCCTACCGCTCCTGCATTCTCTATCGCCGGTGCCATCTGTGCTTCTATCTCTATTTCGTGCAGTGTCTTTCCGTATTTCGTCAAACTCGGTATTACATACGTCCTTATGTTATACAATAAATCATCCGTTATCGGTACTTCCGACTTTATATTCATATTAAATCTCATCGCCCACGATAATAATCCGATTAAATATGCATCTCCCCTTTCCGTACACAAGTATTTCTCATATTCCTTCTCTACCTCAAACCATACATTCCTTATCTCTCCGTCCGCTTCTATATCACAACTTAACCTCGAATGACCTTCATCTGTGTTTATTATCCTCGGCTG
>CANQLA010000190.1 GCA_947624605.1 Candidatus Gastranaerophilales bacterium
ACTTTGCTATATTGTAAAAACCGGAACTGCAAAAGACGGTACATTGGTTCAGACAGTTGGTGCAATTCCTCTTGCAAATACCTATTCAAATCTGAATGACAGAGCAGGGGTTTATCAGGCTGTTGTAACATTCACAGCAAACAGGAATCCTTAAGTGAAAAAATTATTTATGCTTTTTATAGCCTTAATGGCTTTTACACCCTGTTTTGCAGCAAAAAATAATGAAACAATAATTTCATATATCAACTTAAATAATATCGGATTTTATGATATTGAAATTATGCTTACACAAGATGATAAAATTCTTCTTCCGTTTAAGCAGTTGTCAGAAATCTTTGAAGTTAAAGTAAAAACCAATCATGCTGTTAAAGAAGTCATTTTTGAAACTTCTGACGGTAAAAAAGGTATTATTGGACTTCATTCCATTGAATTTGACGGAAAAAAAATTTCTTCAAAAAATAATTTATACATAAAAGACGGACTTATGGAGGATATTAAGGATGAAATTTATTGTGATGAGAACGATTTAAGTATAATTTTTGACTCAAAAATAAGAACAGATAAAAATGATTTATCAATCATTGCAACCACCAAAAGGAATCTCAAACTTTTACAAACTGATGAAGAAGAATTTAGTCCTGCTGAAACTAAAATCAAAACATATTCTAATGTTCTAAAACCCGATAAAGAAAGAAAAATACAACTTAATTCTATATCTCTGAATAATAATACGATGAATGATTCCGTTTCCCAATATTTTATCAACAGAACTCAGAAAAATGTTTTTTTTAATAATAATTTGCAAATAATTTTCAAAGGCAAACTATACAGCGGAGATTTTAATGCTGATTTGAACACTTATAACTATAAAGGTGAATTATTTTCATTTGGCGGACTCGGATTTAATTATCACAAAAATCACAAAGGTTACGATTATGAAATAGGACGAGTTCGAGGAATTAAAAATGACAGCTGCACAATCGGCAATCAAATGCTGGGCTTTCAAATGAGCAATTATGAGTTTAAACTGAAATCTTACAGAGAACTCAACGGCAATGTTGCAAAAGACAGTCTTGTAAAAGTTTTTGTTGACAAAAAAGAACATACAATCCTCAGCACTTATGACGGATATTATTCTCTAAATAACTTATACCTCAATAAAAATCCCGAATCTATTAAACTTGAAGAATTAAAATCGGATGGTTCAACACAAACAATTTATGAAAAAACTTACCCAAAAATCCCAAACATGCCCCGGGAGAAAGAAAAGAAATATACGGTTTTGGGAGGAGTTACGGGTTATAACAATAAACTTTTTAACACTAACGGATATATTTATGAAATGAATACAAAAAAATTTCTTCTTGCAAGTCAATACGAATATGGGATTAAAGAAAACATAAAATTCGATACAAAATTGAGTTTTGATAAAATTTATTCACAACCTAAAAATGCAATTTGGCAAAACATATATTCAACCGATGCACTTTTAACCTCAGGTACTTGGAAAAATCCGAATAATCTTGAAGGTGTAACAAGTTTGAATTCTATTGAATATATAAAAAATGATAACCTAAAATCAGAATTAACATTCGGAGCAAGCGGAGCATGTGACATTAGCAAAAATAAAGACTATATGGGAGGCTTGGCACTTATAGGTGAAACATCTTATGCAAAAGATAATTATACTTTGAAAGCGGGTCTTTTTAGTACATCTGCTGATTTTTATCTTGCAGGCGGAGATGGAAGCTTTTATAACGACAGGACAGGCGGATTTTTAAGCGGTTCTGTTTCGGGCAAAAATATTGGAATGGATGGCTCTTACAGAAAATATTTTTCCAATGCATCAAAACAATTTGAAGGCGGTTTAATCAATTTCAATGAATACAGCTTAGGTTTGCACAAGAGTTTTGAAAAAATTTGCAATGCGAGATTTAATATTACAGGACGAGATGGCAGTAATTCAATCGCCGAAAACAAAAGCTATTATTATGATTTGAATTTTTCTAAAAAACTTGGATATTTGGATCTTCAAGCAGGGAAAACCGAGAGTAATTATCAAACAACTTATAATAAGGAAATAAATGATTATAAAGGATTTAAGTCACTTTATTCAACAATTTACCTTAAAGGTGATTTTAATCTTCCAAAAAATCTGGGAATAGTTTCACTTGGACACGATGTTATCAAATACGATTATTCCAATAAAGAAAACAAATACAATATGATAAAAATAAATTATACTTTTCCTGAAATTAAAAGAATAACTTTAAGCGTAGGTACAGGTTATAAATATACAGGTTCAGATAAGGGTTTTGATTTTTTTGTAAACCTTGCATACAGGACAAAATCAGGCAGGACAATTAATCTTAATTATCAATTTAACAAAATGGGCGGCTGCATAATAAATAATATGTATCTTCCAATGAATAACAGACATTCCGTAAATATAGTTATTAATGACGCATTCGCAGTACTTCAGTCTCGCTTAAAATCCGTAGGGTATAATGATGACAATCATGGTTATGCCATAACTGTTGTTTATATAGATAAAAATAAAAACGGAAAATTTGATAAAGGTGATATTCCTGTAAAAGATATTCCAATAAAATTCAGCTGGGTCAATGATACAATTTACACAAACCATAGAGGAAAAGCATTCCCCTCAGGTGTAGATGCAGGAATTTATAAAGTAAAAATTGATACAGATAAACTTCCTGCAACGATTTCAACAGATAAAAATATGCCTGCTGAAAAACTTGTCAGAATTGATTCAAGAAAAAATACACTGATTGAATTTCCCGTAAAAAGCTGTGTCGGAAATATTACAGGTAAGCTAAAAATAATTGATGATTTTGGAAGACCATTAAACATAACCGATTTTATTGTTGTTTTAAATGATGAAAACGGAGAAGAAACCGCCTACAGTACTGTTGACGGTAACGGTCAATTTTATTTTTCGGGAGTAGAACCCGGAAAATATACGATAAAACTTGATGATTATTTTATAAATACAAATGCACTCGAAAGTTTTGAAAATAAAAGTATTTTAACTGTCGATATCCCATATACTTACAAAAAATTTGTGGATATAAATGACTTGAAATTAGTATATAAAGTTCATTAATAAACACTCATATTCATCACAATAAATTACCTTATCGGCAAAAACACGTCTTTTTTTAAAAAAATGATTTTGTTAATTTGCCAATACTTGTTTATCGGCTCAAGATAAATTTAAGGCATATTTAGATTATTTTAAAATAGATTATCAAAGGTAAATTTTTAATCGAGAAATATTTGTAAGTAGTAGTACGCATAATGATTTTTTCAACTGATGGTTTGACTTTTTAGCATGTAGATATTTCTCTTGATTATTAAGGAAACGTTACAACTATTGCACAAAAAGAGTTTTCCAAATAAGGTTAGCAAGT
>CANQLA010000191.1 GCA_947624605.1 Candidatus Gastranaerophilales bacterium
AAATGTTGCGTATATTGCAGGATAATTTTAATTTTTGCATTTTGAATTAGTGGTTTCGTGCATTATAATGCATGCTAACACTATTCACACGTGCAGTTGTTATATTTCATGATTATTAAGTTTTGTAAGCTCGAGTTTCTTAACACCAAATCCCAATAACGATAGGCTCTTTTAATATAATAGAAGGGGAAAATATACCTTTTTAACTGGCAAAAATTTTGAGGTTTGTTTTTTATTCCTACGTACATAGAAAAGGAAAAATTAATATGGACTTGAACAAGATTAATTATTCTGCCGGTGTATCAAAAGCAACAGTAAAAAAGCCGGAAAAAGCAGAAGAAAAAACGAAAACAGAAGCATCAAAAGAGCAAAAAGAAACGAAGCTTCCGGGGTTTGCACAAATGGGTGCTGCTATTTCAAGTATTGTAATGACTACTAAAAAAGTTGTTCATTTCAAAGAAACAATTAAAGATGCAATTAGAGAAGAAGCCATGCAAGGGTTAGTTCAAGCAAATCATGACGGTTCTTTTGAAATTTTGTCTTATGATGCGGATTATATGAGAAAAGTTAATGATTTCTTAGAAAAAGATAATTTGTTGGAAAAAGTGTATACCTGCAAGAATAAAGACGGTTCTACACCGATGCATTGTGCTAATTTTGAACAAATGCAAGAAATCCACAGAGCATTGAAAAACCAGCCCGAAGTTTTGGCGCAAATTCATACAACTCAAAATAATTATGGGCATTTTCCAATAGATAATTCAACTTTGGAGGAAGTAAAAGAGATTCATAAAGCGTTAGAAAGTCAGCCGGAGGCTTTAGCTACAATTTATACAACAGCAGATAAAAATGGTCGTTTACGGATTCATAATGCAAGTTTGGATAATATTAAGGAAATACATAGTGCATTGAAAAACCAGCCGGAAGTTTTAGCACAAATGCATACTACGCAAGATAAAAATGGTAAATTACCGATACATGGAATGAGTTTAGCTCGTATGCACGAGGTCCATATGGCACTAAAAGATCAGCCGGAAATTTTGGCACAAATTCATACAACTGAAGATAAGAATGGTGATTTGCCGATACATCACGTATCAGAAGAAAAAGCCAACGAAATACGTGAAGCACTAAAAGATCAGCCGGAAATTTTGGCAAAGATTGATAATCATGAAGGTAAAGTATAAGACTTGTAAAAAATAAAATATTCTCAAAAGGTTTCAATAATAAAATTGAAACCTTTTTTTGTTGACAAATAACCAAAAGAAATATCTACAACTTTCCTTTTTCAATTTAATTCAGGGTGCCGGATAGTTGTTATGTTTAATTAAAAAAAATAACTGTCATGCTAAAGTCAACAAGTTGCCTCTCCAATCAGAAGATAAACAACCAATTTGAGTGATTGCTTGCACCCTTGCTTACGGGTATCTATGTCGAATTTTGTTTATTCATCATAAATAGAAAAGTTTAATGGTAATTCTTTTTCAAATTCTTTCATAAATTGAGAAATAGTTAGTCCGAAAGCACTTGAAAATTTCATCAAAGTTGTTAATTGAGGATCTTTTATTTCTCTTTCTAAATTACTTATAACAGAAGAAGGAATGTCAAATTCTGCACCAAGCATAAATTGACTTTTATTGCCACGTAATTTTTTAACAGTTTGGGCTATGGCTTTTAAAATAATTTTTTTCTTCTTCTCTTGCATATTAATATTTTTTACTATATGATTAAATCGTGCTATCGCGTTCGAGATAAAAGAAATGGAGGGGAAATTATAATTAATTAGTTAATTTTAACAATATCTTCAAGCTTACAGTCTAAAGCAATAGATATATCAATAAGTATAGAAATACTTGGAAATTTTTCTCCCCGTTCGATACACCCAATATAATTTCTTGCACTATTAATTTTATATGCAAGTTCTTCTTGAGAAAATTTTTTATTAGTACGGATAGTTCTTATATTGTTTCCAATAATTTTGAATATATTTTGATGTCTTCTTTTGTTTTTATCCATACCACCTATTTTGGTGTATTTTTTTGAAATTATCTACCACCTATAAAGGTCAATCAGTCGTAAAATTAAATATATGGAAATAAGTATGAAAAAAACTTAGAAGTAAAAAAGGAGAAAAAATGGAAAAGCTTTTAAATCTTGATTAAAAAAATTTTTGAAAAAACAAAATACTTTACACTCAAATGTGGTAAAAAGCTGATTTTGTAGTCAATAAGGAATTTTGAAATGAAACAAATATTAATTTTATCAATAGTAATATTAAATCTATTTTATAATAAAGTATATGCGAACAATAAAATTCCTGTAACAGTGATAAAAATCAAAGACGGAGATACGATTGATGTTAAATTAAAAAAAAATAATAATTCATTTTCTATTAGGCTAATCGGCATTGATTGTTATGAAACGTCAAAAATTTACAGGTCATACAAACAAGCTTATACAAATAATTTAAGCGTTGATAAGGTTGTTGAAAAAGGTGTTTTTAGTAAACAATTTTTAGAAGAACTTTATCAAAATTCCAATCAGCAGGTATTTTTGGAGTTTATGGGATTAGACAGATATAAAAGAGTTTTGGGAATAATTTATTTTGGTAATATTAACGTAAACGAGTTGATGAAAACAAATGGCGGTTGTTTTCCTTATGAATATTATGAAAAATAAATCCGAAAGCTGAATAGCAGGTAGCAAGCAAGGGTGCAAGCAGATATAGCTTTATATACTTATTTTGTTGCTTAATTTCACTTAAAACTCTTATAACCATTCTATCAAAATTGCCATAATCCCCAACGGTAAAGGTCGTAACATTATAATCCGTTATGTGTTTATTTATAACCTTTATAAGTTTTTCCCGTATAACATTAGGAACATAACTATCGCCTTTAAAAAAACAAGTTTTTTCTGTACTCATATTTATTATTAACATTACTACATATAGTACTTAATTGTCTATATAGTTAGTTTTAAATTGCTAAAAAATAAGTGAACATAACTTTTATGAGTTATAAAGAAGCTATAAATAACGGTATAAAACGATTAAGGCTAAAGCATAAACTTACGCAAGAACAATTTGCCGAGAAAATAAACTTAAGTATTCAAGGATATAGAAATATTGAACACAATAAATATCAGCCGACATCTGATACAATTGATAAAATTTGCAACGTTTTTAATATTGAACCAATTGAACTATTATTGCCTGACACACCACAAGAAATATCTAAAATTATAGAAATAATAAATTACAAGCTAAGCAATTGCGATATGGAAAAATTAATTAAAATTAGCAATATGATAGATTTAATGTAGTATTTTACCTGATTTAATTCTCTGATAGGTTGACCCAGCCCGTAGGTCAGGCTGCACCTGACAAACTTATTAATTAATATTTTT
>CANQLA010000192.1 GCA_947624605.1 Candidatus Gastranaerophilales bacterium
CGGTTGTAATTGCTGGACATTGAATAACAATATGCACCGGTATCATAAAAACAAATTAAATCGCCTTCATACAATTTAGGAAGAGTAATGCCCGCAGCCAAAATATCTCCGGATTCACAAAATCTTCCTGCAACGGTTACAGTTTCCGATTGTTCGTCCGATTTGTTTTGAATGTGTTCAACTGTGTATTTTGCACCGTAAAAAGACGGTCTTATATTATCTGACATCCCTCCGTCAACAGCAACATATTTTGTTCCGTTTGGAACCTGCTTAAAACTCCCCACTGTATAAACTGTTATACCAGCCGTTCCAACTATACTTCTACCCGGTTCTATATACAAATGCGGGTTTTCTATTCCATATTTCTTACTGTTTTCTGTTAAAGAATTTATTATAGTTTCTGCAATTTCAAATATTGATAGAGGTTTATCTTCTTCTACATATTTTATTCCGGCTCCGCCTCCGATATTAAAGGTCGTCAATTCTATATCAAAATTATCTTTTATTCTTTTTGCCTCACTTAACATTATTTCTATGGCATCTGAATATATGTCTTTTTCAAATATTTGTGAGCCTAAATGAGAATGAAGTCCTATTAAATTAAGTTGTTTGTATTCTGTTTTTATCAATTTTATTATTTCATCAATTTGAGAAAGATCAAATCCGAATTTTGAATCCAAATGACCGGTCTGAATATATTCGTGGGTATGACACTCAATTCCGGGTGTAATTCTTAAGAGGATATCAGTTTTTTTGTTTTTTGCTGCAGAAATATTATTTAACATTCTTGCTTCAGTAAAATTATCAACAGAAAACAGTCCTACTTCAGACTCAAGTGCAAATACTATCTCTTCATAAGACTTGTTATTTCCGTTAAAAATCACATTTTTCATATCGAAACCTGCGATTTTTGCTGTATATATTTCACCTTTTGATACACAATCCAGTCCGAATTGTTCTTGCTGCATAATTTTACATATAGCTTTTGTCATAAACGCTTTTGCTGCATACATCATATGTATATCGCTATGTTCAAATGCTTTTTTAAATGCTTTGGTTATTGATCTTATAGTTGCAATATCATATATATATAAAGGAGTTCCATATTTATCAGCTAATTCTTCAACATCACATCCGCCAATTTCTATATTTCCTTTACCATTTCGTCTGTATGTTATTGGTTTTATTGACTGATTTGGGGTTTGCTCCATCAATTTGTCCTCGCAAATTTTTCTATTTCTATCATACATTTAAATCTTCATTTTTACAATATTGAAATTTATTTTAAAGTTTATTATAAATATATTATGAATAAATTTTTATTTATATTAATTATATTTTTCTTTTATCTGTCAAATGCATTTGCTGAAACGGATTGGGATGAACTTTATAAGAGTTCGGAACCTTTCGGTTCAAAATTAATGCATAATATAGACCCTTTTCAGGATGAAGATAATCTCCATTATTCTTACACTCCATACCCTCTTTTGAGAATAAGTACTTATTTGTATTATAAACAATTTACCATTGCCCCGGGATATTACCAACTGACTCCAAGGAAAATGAACGGCAAATATTATGTATTTTTTAAAACTAACGGAAGAGTAAAATTCATTATACCTGTTGTAAAAAGAGAAATTATTCCTGCAACTTTTTATAAAAAATATATGCCTGAACCGAAACTTACTATGGGACAAAAAGTTGCTAAAAATTGGAAAAATTTTTGGTATAAGGTATTCAAAGATTCCGGGAAACAACCTCCTCCGGCTTCTTTCGTCGAGTTATTAAATTTAGAAACATATTTTGTTTTAAAGCTTTACTATAAAGAACATTGCTATTATACGGTTTATAAAAAAGTTCCTTATTAAGAAATATAGTTACCTGTCTGCATTTTCTTTTCCCACTCAAATGCTCTTTGAATACTTTCTTCTAAGGTCCTGTTTGGTTTCCAGCCAAGAATTTTCTTTGCTTTTGCAGAATCTGCATACAAAATTGCAGGATCTCCTGCTCGTCTATGAGTAATTTCTCTATTAACTTTAGAATTAACAGTTTTTTCACAAATATCAAAAATTTCCTTAACACTATTTCCTTTTTCCGTTCCGAGATTGAAAATATCTGATTTGTTTTCTTTTTTTAAATATTCAAGAGCAAGTTTATGTGCATCCGCCAAATCTTCCACATTGACGTAATCCCTTATACATGTTCCGTCAGGGGTATTATAATCATCTCCATAAATTTTGAATATTTTTTCCTTATTTGTTGCACACTTTAATATATTTGGAATTAAATGAGTTTCCGGCTCGTGCCATTCTCCAATCCTGCAATATTCATCACATCCTGCAACATTAAAATATCTCAATATAACAGATTTTAAACCGTATAACTTATCATATTCCAGAAGAATTTTTTCAACTTCTAATTTAGCCTCACCATAAGGATTTATCGGTTTTTGAGGATGTTTTTCGTCTATAGGAAAATATTTTGGTTCTCCATATGTGGCACAACTTGATGAAAATACGATATTTTTAACATTGTTTTTTAACATTATATTAATAAGATTAACTGAACCTAAAACGTTGTTTTTATAATATTTAAAAGGCTCTTTTACTGATTCTTCAACTAATGCAAATGCTGCAAAATGGAGAACTGACTCGATATTATATTGTTTAAAAACCCTTTCCAAATCATCCGCTTTTCTCAAGTCTCCTTTGAAGAAAGTTACTTTCCCTAATTTTTGCAAAGTTTCGACAGTTTCAATATGACCTCTTTCTAAATTATCAAAAATTAAAATTTCATAATTATCTTTTAATAAGCTTAATACTGCATGACTACCAATGTATCCCGCTCCGCCCGTTACAAGAATCATTATTAATTTGCTCCTTAACTTTTTACCATCATTATGATATTATGATATTATGATATAATTTTTAATTTAAAAAAACAAGCATAGGTAAAAATTTTTATATATGAGAAATAAAACAGCAATAATTATAGGGGCAGGTCCTGCAGGATTAAGTGCTGCATATCACTTATTAAAATTTTGTGATAATATTAAGCCTGTTATCATTGAAGAAGATTCCGTCCCGGGAGGGCTTGCAAAAACTATTTTTATTAATGGTAACGGTACTGATATCGGCGGTCATCGGTTTTTTACAAAAAACAAAGAAGTTATGAATTTTTGGACTGATTTTCTTCCGGTTGCCGGATTTCCTGCTATAGATGATATTTTTTTAAACAGGAATTTCCCTATTGATAAAAATGGTGCTGATCCTCAAAAAACCGATGCTGCTTTCCTTAAACGCAAAAGAGTTTCCAGGATTTATTTTCAAAAACATCTTATAAATTATCCAATAAAATTGAACTTCCAAACAATTTCTTCTTTAGGATTTATAAAAAC
>CANQLA010000193.1 GCA_947624605.1 Candidatus Gastranaerophilales bacterium
GATTTTGTAAGTTTTATAGCAGGACAAACAATAGGTGAAGAAAACTTACCTGATTGGTACAAAAATTGTAACAGAGCTTATTGCCCGGACATCCAAAGTAATGCTAAAGCAAATGGTGCTTATGTTTCAGTATCTGACGCTCAACCGGGTGATGCTATATTATTCGATTGGGACAACGACGGTTCCGCTGATCATATAGGTTATGTCGTTTCCGTAAATGATGACGGTTCCGTTAATACAATTGAAGGTAACACTTCAGGTAATACTTCAGGTAGTCAAGTTGCATATAAAAACAGATCTGCAAATACTATTTTAGGTTGCGTTAAATTAACTTAATTTTTAAATAATTATAACATTTTTAATTAAAAAATATGTTAATGATATTGTAGGAAAAATACAGAACATAACTTTAGCTGTAAAATAAAACAAATATAAAATTGGTATAAATGAGATAAGTCAAATATGTTAAAGACAGCAAACTAATATTTTGAAAAATTATTTCAAATAAATATAATGAAAAAGTATGTAACTGTATTAAAACAGATTGTCAAACTTTATATGTTATTTCTTATTATTTTCAATGTTATTATTTATATTGTTGTTATTATTTCTGAAGAACACAGTTATGAAACTTCTTTGAGGATCCAAATGCGAAGTATCAAGGAAAAATATACGCATATTAGGTTTGACGACATAGGCTAAAATTTTCAGATCCGTTTGAAATTTTCCGTTATCCCAAGCTAAAATTTTTTCATTAAAATTTTTATAATCTTCCATATTTCTAACTAAATTTATGTATAAATTGATATTATATCCATAAACGAGAAAAAAATATTACCCACATGGATAATATTTGGAAAAATTTTTTAAATACATATTATAGTTTTAAAAGTATTGAAATAAGTATAATAGTTAATACTTGACTTTAATAATTCTTTATGATAATTTGAAGATTGCTGAGGCTTGTGATACTATACAGTAAATCAAAGACTTTGTAAGAGAAATTAAAGTCAAAAAATAAAACATGCAGATGGTAAATCTGTAGTTAAAAATGTATATAGTGTTGTAAGTAAAACTCAGAATAATAACAAGGGCTTGTGGCGCAGCGGTAGCGCAGAGGACTCATAATCCTTTGGTCGTAGGTTCGAATCCTACCGGGCCCACCATTTAAAAGACAGTAAGGACAGTATTTTCCGACCTGTCTTTTTTATTTTTTACGGTAATTTTTTAAAATTTTTCATTATTTTGAAAAATTTTTACAATTTAAAAATCAAATCGTTAAATGTATTATAAATAAAGGATTTGAAACACATTCTAACTTTTTGCGTAAAATACTGAATTTTTGAATTTTTATAATTTTTGACACACAGATGACACACAGATTTTTTAAAAATACAGCAAGAATTTTTATGCTGATTAAGTTTTAAACTATAAGCCCGTAGATATTTCTAATGATTATTACGAAAAAGATACAAATCAGAAGATAAAAAGAGCATGTAGGTTGGGTTAAAATCCAACCTACATGCTCTTTTCGTCAGGTTTGCCTACTCCATATATTACGCCTTGAAATCCATTCGCTGTTGTATGTGGTGTTGCATATATGTATTTGTATGTTTTGCCTTCAATAACGATATCGTCGTTTTCATTATAATTTAGCGAAGAAAAATTATTATAAGCACTTGCTGCTAAATTAGCATATTCTGACACTTTTTCATTATTTATCATTAAATATTCCCCTTTTAATCTATTTATAATATATTTCTGATGTTATTACTTGGTTATCTTGTCTATTCATTCCTCCTATTATTAAAATGTTATTATTTTTTAGAGTTATAGCTATATGCTTATATCTTTCTATATTTAAGGTAGCAACATTTTTACTAATCTGGTTATTAAATAAATTTATTATTTCCGAGTCAGAGGTAACAACATTTCCCCAGCC
Source organism: Candidatus Gastranaerophilales bacterium (assembly GCA_947624605.1). Classification (GTDB taxonomy): domain Bacteria; phylum Cyanobacteriota; class Vampirovibrionia; order Gastranaerophilales; family Gastranaerophilaceae; genus RUG841. Next base: position 1,943 of record CANQLA010000193.1, read on the forward strand.
ATAATGGTAAAAACCACCTATCATAATTGCATTATAGGCATCTGATTTAGATAGTGTATAATCAAGTACTCTTATATATTTCTTATCTTTAGTGCGATTAGCACAGTCTAATAATTCAATATTTATGATTTCATCATCTTCTTTTTCGACAACAATTATATAATTGAATAAATTATCATTATATATGAAGTTTTGACTAAAATTTATATTCGTTACGAATATTTCCTTTTTTGAATTTACTATTTTTTTATTATGTATTTTAGGAGTTGTTTCAAATTTATTAGAGTCATAATTATATAATATTTTTTTTATTTCTTTTTTTCCTTCTTTGTATTCATAACCTATTAATAAAATTTTTTTATTTGATATTTTGGTAAATCCAAACCATTGTATATTATTATCATTAATTTTTGAAACTACTTCAATTTTACTTGTATTAGGATTAAACATTTCAATTTCTAAAACTTGTTTATAATTTGCATCATACCCTCCTAAAACCAATACCCTACCATCTTCAAGCAATATAGACGTATGTGCTGTTCTGGGAATATTCATATTAGCAATGACCGAAAAAGTTTTTGTTATAGGATCATATATTTCTACTTGTTCTATTATTTTTCTTTTTATTTTTGTTAAAATTTTAGAATCCCAATTATTATTTCCTCCAACAATTAAAATTCTGCCATCAAATAATTTTGTTAATGTGGCTCCTCCAATTCTTTTATAATTTAGTTCATTGTCTAAAACAATAAATTTATTTTGTTTATAATCATATATTTCAGCTTGCTTAGTATTACCGCCAATTACGAGAACATTGCCATCATCTAACAATACAGCAGGTCCATTGTGATAATAATGCATATTTGGACCTTTAACAAAGATATTATGTTTTTGCGGAATCATTTTTTGAATACAATTGTTTATTTTTGGAAAATTAATATAAATGCAAAAAGTTAAAACAAATATTGATAACAATCCATACACAAAACATCTTATAATAATATTACGATTAGATTTTTTGTTATTTTCTTGAAAATTATCATCTTGATTTTTTTCAAGATGCTCATTATTTTCTTTATTATTATCCGTCACTATTTTTACTCCTAAATTGTTATTTTTAAATATTATCACATTATATATTCATGTGTCTATCAAAAACTCTTGAAATTGTTCGATTTTAATGTACTGTCATGTCATACGTGGAATAATTTTTTGAACGGATAATTTGACTTTTGAAATCAGCTTGTAGCTTATTTATTGAAATTTTGTCCACTTTTAATTAATTTTGCAACACCTAATAATTTAACCTCTACAGCAGAAAAAATGAATATCAGATACAGTCTCTTTTTTACTGCCGTTTGACACTGCAATTATATATAATTCTTTTGACAATTAATTCACCTTTTCAAACTTTTTTTGCAATTTTGCTACTGCAATTATATACAG
>CANQLA010000194.1 GCA_947624605.1 Candidatus Gastranaerophilales bacterium
CATTTGAATTAAGCTGTCATATATTTTTTATGGTATGCCATGTCAACACTTGCTGTTCTCATGGCACTATCCGCATCACTTATTAACGAAGCATACCTAGTAATATTTGATTTTACAGTTGCCAATTCTCCATTTAACTTTGTTATTTCACCATTCAATGTAGTTTTTCTTCCAGAAAGGTTCTTTTTTGCTTTTTCAATGCCCGAGAAGGCATCTGAAATATGCTTGTTTGTTTTTGTAACTTTTGCTGAGAAAACCGTTTCTAAATCTTTTTGATTTCCTCTGCTTGATGTTCCAATATTCTTAAACTGTGCAGCTGCAGTTGCTAAATGCTTAGCAGATTTTTTTATCTGTCCATCGATTTCATTGTCTTTTCCGTTTGTTTTTGTCAAATCTGTATATGTTTCTGAAACCTTTTTCAATTCTGATTTCTTTGTATTTATGCTATTTATCAACTGCTGTTTTTTTGTTTCATCAGCAGCCTTTTCTCTTGTATATTTTACTTTATTTGCATAAGCAGTCTCGTATCTTTTCTTTGCTGCTAAATATTCTTCTTCGTGTTTTTTTTGTTCAGGTGTCATACTTCATTTCTCCTCTTATACAATTCTTTCTTATTTGATAATACACTGTTATATTGACATTTCTTTTTTAGTCCCCAACAGATAGCACTTTATTTTATCTTTTTCCACATTATCAATAAGATATTCTTTTAGCCTTTCAAAATCAACTTTTTCATCAAAAAATTTATCATTACTATTTTCTGTTATTATTTGTATTGATACTATTTTATTATTACTTTTTTCAAAAATTACGTTATATATGCTCTTTATATCAAACGTCTTTTTTATGCCATACCATCTTCTCACTTCAATTACATTTCCATAAACTAACAGCCTTGACCCATATAAAGAATATATAAATACCATAGTTCCACCTAATATTATCATAAATAACGCTAGTAAAAAAAAGTAAAATCCAACATCATCCTTTTCGATGATATACCCATATATCATCGATGTTAACGTTAATAAAAATAAGAATAAGAAAAAAGCAACTAAAGGGAAATATCCCTTACTATATATCATAATATCTGCTTTATGTCTGTTGTTCATATTATTCCTCTTCTATCACTTTTTAGAAACATTTGAGATTGACGAACATAAAAATTCTATCGCATCAAATCTTTGATCATTCATACTATCAACCAGCGTGCCTTGTTCAAGTTCAAATCCAACCAGTTTATTTTTCTTATACTTTAGTATTAAATCTACTTTCTTATCTTGCGAATTTTCTAGTATTTTTGTCATCTCATCATAATCACCATTGTCGTACATATAACTGTTAGTTAATACAAAAGTCATATATAAAAATATTTTATCCCCATCAATATCGCCAAACGCTTCTATACTAATAGCACCTGCATCATAGTCAACTTCTTCTTTTATATAATGGAAAGGTAATTTAACTTTTTTATATGTTATTTTCCCAAACATTGTCTTCACCTTCTCTACATATTAATATTGGAACGAACTAAATTTAGAATAATCTATACTAATATCAATTTTATCATTGTTCTTTGCTAAATTTTCACTAATTCGTTCAGAAAAACCACTTATGCCACCTTGCACAGCATTTTCAGCATATGAATCTGTCATTCCTGCAACTATGCCATTCCTAATAGTTTTCCATGTAAACTTAGTTGCATTGTTATTAGCTAATCTAGTTGTAACCGCTCTAAATGCCGCATCATAATTACCTTGACCTGCTAGTCTTTTAAGCATATGAATATTTGAGAATCTTATAGAAAGCGTATTTTTTAATTTATTTACAGGTTTTCCAAGCATCTTTCCTAATCCAAATGTTAACCCCGCGCTAAACACTGTATCACCCATAATGGATAGTGAAGATTTCTTTTCTCCTCCAGTCAAATTAGAAAGATGTCCACTTAAAAACGAAGAAATACCCGCATCTACAGTACATGCAAGAGTAGCATTTCCCGTCAGCATTAGAATTCCTCCCACTGCTCCTCCTATGGCAGATCCTACGTAATCTTGCCAACTTGCATCCCAATCTCCTGATGCCGCAGCCGAAAATGCATCCGATACAAACTGGCAACTTAATCCTACAACGGCTCCAACAACAGCTGCAGCAATAACTGCTGCCGCTCCAAAAGTTGCTACAGAAGCTGCTACTATTACCACAACAACAGCAATAACTTTAATCACATTAATTATCGAATCTATTATTTGCCAATTTTCAGCACACCATTCATATGCTGATAGAACTCCGTCGCATATTTTTTCTAGCGTACTTTTTTCGCAATCTGGTTTAAGATATGAATATTTTGTGTAAAACTCTTCCTTAGTCTTTTCTATTTGTTCCTTTGCAGAGTTATCTTTCTTTACTGCAACAGAAATAAACTCACCAACTTTTTTGTTGAGTTTTTTCAGATCTTTTACTTTTTCTTTCTCGGTTTTTGTTGAAGAACTAATATTATCTACTGTTTCTCGTAGATTGCATGTACTAGAGCTAACTCCTTGCAATGTTGTCTTTAAAGAACCTAATTGAGTATTTAGATTGTTTGATGATGTGACAATATTGTTTATCAACCCAACTACGCTATTTAACTTATCTTTATATAGGACTATTGTAGCCATATTTACCCCCTTCTACTTAATCTGATTTATTATACACCTATTATATATTTGTTGTAAATTAAATAAAATCATAAAATGTGAACATTTTAATCTTTTCCTTGTAGTAATTATTTTTATATAAAGACGTATGATCCACCATCTTTTCACATACAATTACTTGCGGCACAATAAAAGGCCTATCCGATTGATAGACCTTAATTGTTTCTTCTATTTTATTCTTATCTTTATCTTTGCAATTTTTTTACTACCATCAAGAACTTTACATTTCACTGTGACAATTTTTCCTTTACCGGCCTTCTTCGCTTTAAACACCCCTTTGGAAGATATTGATGCCCACTTCTTATTTGACACAGACCATTTCACTTTTTTGTATGTGACATTCTTTGGCGAATACTTGACTTTTATTGTAAGTTTCTTTCCAACTTTAACTTTTTTCTTGCTTACTTTTAATGTAAGTTTCTTTGTTAACACTTTTTTAGTTAATGGTTTTGATGTAACAACCAGTTGACCTGCATCATTAATTATGCCAAAAGATTTTATAACCTGAATACCAATCCATGTGGCAAGGCAGGAAGTATCGGAAAAAACAGTGCTGATGAAATGAATTACTGGACTTTGGAAGAATATATGAAATTCAGGGAGGGCATTAAAGACAAGCCTGTCTCCCATATGTGTTTTGAAGTCGTTTATTGGGCAGGAATACGTGAGGGAGAACTGCTGGCACTT
>CANQLA010000195.1 GCA_947624605.1 Candidatus Gastranaerophilales bacterium
CGTAACTTATTTTGTTTAAATCAACCTCAAAACGGCAAACTCACTTCGTTCAAACAATGCCGTTTCTGCTGTTGTTTATTTAACAAAATCTACGTTACTTCGTTAATGCGGTATTACTTTTTTATCGCTTCGTCATTCTGAACGAAGTGAAGAATCTATTTCAACAAGAGACTTTGCGGTCAAAGAAATGTTGCGTATATTGCAAGATAATTTTAATTTTTGCACCAATAAAAAATGAAGTCATTTTTGCTAAATTATTTTGAAGAAAATCTCTCTGTTGTATGCGATATACTGCTATTTATAATTCATAAATTACTTTGTCAGCAATAGCCTGTCCTACAGGCTTAAAGGTAATAATAAAACTTGTACGAAAAACAAATTATGCTAATATAAACATATGAGAATTCTCAAAATAATTACTATTAATATATTTTTTCTTGCATTAGTCTTTATAGTTTGTGATTATTTACTATATAAAAAAGCATGTAAGGATTATTATGAGCATTTTCCCGAAGAAGTAACAAAATTATCCGCTCCTCCAAAGTATAAAAGCTATTATTTAAACAAATATACATCTTCAACAATTCAATATTTTAAAAAACAAAAAGATGCCGATAAGATTTTTCGTCCCGTAATAAAAGACGATATAACAAAACCGACGAAACCACCTTTGCTGATATTTGGCTTTTCTTTTGCCTTTGGCGGCGGATTAGAAAATAATCAAACTTTTTCATACAAACTTCAAAAACTTACAAACCGAATTTCTTATAACTATGCTGTTTCTGCTTACGGCATTCAACATATGTTATATATAATTAAAAATAAGTCTTTTTTTGATAAAGTAGAAGGAAAACCTGAATATGCAATTTATGTATATATAAATGACCATCAACGAAGGTTATATGGTGATCCTTGGATTATAGAAAATAACGGTCTTTATGTACAATATCGTCTTAATGGCGATAAGCTTGAATTACGGGATGAAATTCTTCCTTCATTTTTGTACAAAACATTTATAGTAAGGAAAATATTAGAAATACAAAATAAATTATATTATAACAAATTTTCCGAAGAAGAACTTTTAAATAACAGTTATTTACGTTACCCGGGAATAAAATTTGTAATATTAAAATATTCCGATCAACAATATTTTTCTCCTGAACATCCCAACTTATGGAAGGCATTAGAAAGAGAAGGTTTTATAATTATAGATACAAAAGATTTAATCGGAAGAGAATTTACTCAGGAAGATACTATTGCTGACAAATTTCATCCGAATGAATCGGCTTGGGATTTAGTCGTGCCAAAGTTAGTTGAAAAATTAGGATTATAAACTTATAATTTGAAATAATATTAACTTTTTAACTCAATACAATTTTTGTGTAACATAGAATTTAAAATATAGAATTATCTAATCCGTTATTTAAAATATTTGCCACATTATCCAATGTTAACAAATATTATGGGTTATTATCTTTTATATTGTTCAATGACTTTAATTTCTATCTAAAATTATTTAGTTCATTTTTGCTGAAATTTGTACGGATAATTTGATTTTTGAAGGTACGTTCAAAATTTAAAATATGAAAATTAAAATTATAGAGTTATTTTGGTAGACTAAAGCCCTACGGGCTTAATTGTATATTTATATATTTGTTACAATATCTTAAATCATTTTAAATTCTTAACTGTTTTAATAATTTTTAAATATGCATCAACTTCCTTTGATGATGAAAGATAAATTTCTTTTATCAGTTCATCTCTTTTAGGATTTTTAAGCTCTGTGGAGCTAATACCAAATTCTAATAAGGAAACATTTAAAACATCTAATAGCTTTAAAAAACTATTTAATGCCGGCGTTTGTAAGCCTCTTTCAATATTGCTTAAATTTTTCTCGGTCATTCCAATTTTCTCGGATAACTCAGCTTGTGTTAAATTAGCTTTTTCTCTTAGTTGTTTAATTTTTTTCCCGATAAATTTTTTATCATCATAAAGAACCATTGTTATTATTCCTTATTATTAATTCAAAATTACCTTATAAATAATGACTTAATAACCTTATGAATAATAACTTAATTAAATAATAGAAATATATAATACTATTTATAATTTTTATGGTAGTATGCTCATGTTTTATAATACTTTTTTTAAAATAGTATTGTTTATGATAAAGAGATAAAGGCGGTAATGTTGGAAAGTTTGATTGAACAGCTTCCTAAAATTGTAGCGGAAGGTAAAAAAGAAGTAGAAAAGATTATGGAACGCTTAGAAAGCGAAAACCATATCGGATTACAGACTAATGAATTTGTCCTGCCTGTAAGAAAAGAGGCAAATTTATTCAGAGGTAAATGTCAAGAAATAGATGGACAAAATTGGTTTAACAGGCTTTGTTACGGAGATAATTTGCTTGTTATGCAGGCACTTTTGTCAGGTGATGAAGCAACGGGATTACCTTCAATGCGAGGTAAAATTGATTTAATTTATATTGACCCGCCTTATGATTCTAAAGCGGATTACAGAACAAAAATAACCCTTCCTGACTTGGATTTAGAGCAAAAACCAAATGTAATGGAACAGTTTGCGTATTCTGATACTTGGAAAGACGGGACTGTATCATATCTTAAAATGATGTATCCGAGATTGTATTTAATGAGAGAATTATTATCCGAACAAGGCTCAATATATGTACATTTAGACTGGCATGTCGGGCATTATGTGAAATTATTGCTCGATAATATATATGGAAAGAATAATTTAATTAATGAGATTATTTGGCATTATGAAAGCGGAGGGATGCCACAGAGTAATTTTTCAAAAAAACATGATACAATTTTTTGGTATTCAAAAAATAATAACCATATTTTTAATGAACAAGCTGCTTCTATTCCGAGAAATAAATGTCCGTTTTGTAATACAGAATTATTAAAATGGAATAATTTAAAAAAAGAAATTGATAAAGATGGCAGGATATACCGAACTATAAAATCGAATGGCAAGATTTATAAATATTATGATGATGAAGCTGTATTATCCCCAGATGTTTGGATAGGAATAAATCATATACAACAAAAAGATCCTCAAAGAACAGGATATTTAACTCAAAAGCCTGAAAAGTTATTAAAAAAGATTATAAGCAGTTCAACCAACAAAGACTCTATAGTAGCGGACTTTTTTGCAGGCTCGGGTACAACAGGGGCTGTTGCGGAAAAACTCGGCAGACGCTGGATAATGTCTGATTTTGGCAAGCCTGCAACAATGATTATGAGAAAAAGACTTATTGATAACGAAGCAAAGCCATTTTTGTATCAAGCAATAGGTGAC
>CANQLA010000196.1 GCA_947624605.1 Candidatus Gastranaerophilales bacterium
AACCTGCTGATGAAAACGATGTCCCTGTATACGTCGGAAGGTTTAATATTGGTGCAATCAGCCTGCACTTACCGATGATTTATGCAAAGTCACAACACGAAGGAGAAGATTTTTACAAAGTTCTTGATTACTATATGGAGATGATAAGACAAATTCATATAAGAACCTATGCATATCTTGGTGAAATGAAAGCATCAATTAACCCGTTAGCATTCTGCGAAGGAGGTTTTTACGGAGGACATTTAGGATTTCATGACAAAATCAAACCGCTTTTAAAAACGGCAACAGCCTCATTTGGAATTACGGCACTCAATGAACTTCAAGAGATATATAACGGAAAATCTCTGGTGGAAGATGGCGAATTTGCTTTAGAAGTAATGAAGTATATCAACAAAAAAGTAGCGGAATTTAAAGAAGCAGACGGAAATTTGTATGCTATATACGGAACACCGGCAGAAAATTTGTGCGGACTTCAAATCAAGCAATTCCGCAAAAAATATGGTGTCATAGATAAAGTTTCCGACAGAGGATATGTTTCTAACAGTTTTCACTGTCATGTTTCAGAAAATATCGGACCTATTCAAAAACAAGATTTAGAAGGCAGATTTTGGGAACTTTTAAACGGAGGAAAAATCCAATATGTAAAATACCCTGTTTCATACAACACAAAAGCAGTTGAGACCTTAATAAAACGAGCAATGGATAAGGGATTTTATGAAGGAGTAAATATGTCTTTATCGTATTGTGATGATTGTGGGCATGAAGAATTAAATATGGATGTTTGTCCGAAATGCGGAAGTAAAAATTTAACAAAAATAGACAGAATGAACGGATATCTTTCATATTCGAGAGTCAAAGGCGATACGAGATTAAATGAAGCAAAGATGGAAGAAATCAAAGACAGAGTAAGCATGTAATGAATTACCATAACATAACGAAAGAAGACATGTTAAATGGTGACGGGCTGAGGGTAGTTCTTTGGGTATCAGGGTGCAGCCACAGATGCAAAAATTGTCAAAACCCAATTACTTGGGATAAAAATGGCGGTTTGTTGTTTGATGAGAAAGTGGAAGCAGAGCTGTTTGATGCACTAAATCACGAATATATAGACGGAATTACCTTCAGCGGAGGCGATCCTATGCTTCCGGAAAACAGAAGTGAAATATGCAGATTAATCAGAAAATGTAGAGATAATTTTCCTGACAAAACGATTTGGCTTTATACCGGATATAATTTTGAAGATATATTGCATATTGAAGAAATCAAATTGGTTGATGTGATTGCTGACGGTGAATTTATAGAAAAGTTAAAAGACAATAATATTCCCTGGGTTGGCAGTTCAAATCAAAGAGTGATAGACGTAAAAAAGACATTTGAATATAATCGAATAGTTTTACACAGATAAAATATGATAGACCCAATAAGACAGTGATAGCGGAAGTTAAGTTTTTATACAGTAATAAAAAGAAGCGGTTAAAGAGAATTATGAGAAAAATTTGATCCTTGTTTAGTATTACGTCTTTGAAATTCTTTTTCTATTTTTCCGACAAGTTCAAGTTTTTTGCCAAGCCAGCTGGGCTGAATGCGAAATTCTCTTTTACCGTTGCCGGCAAGTCTTTGGATAATCATATCAGGGGGTAATAGTTCTAAAAAATCACAAACGGTAGAAATATATTCATCTTCAGACATCAAATAAATTTTTCCTTCGTTAAACAATTGATGAATTTTTGTACCTTGCATAACGGCGAGCATGTGAATTTTTATACCGTTAATACCCAAATTGGCGAGAGTTTTTGCTGTCTGCATCATATCAGAGTGACTTTCACCTGGCAAACCCAAAATAACATGTGCACAAACATTTAAACCACGTTCTTTTGAAAGTCGGCATGCTTTTTCAAAACACTGGAAATCATGACCTCTGTTAATTAATTTCAAAGTTTTGTCATGTACGCTTTGAATGCCGTATTCAATTTGAATAAAGCGATTATCAAAGTTATAAGAAGCAATTAAATCGAGCTTTTGTTCATCAACACAATCAGGTCTTGTACCGATAGACATGCCGACGATATTATCAATAAAAACCTGATTGTAAATATCTTTTAAGAGTGAAACAGGTTTGTAAGTATTGGTAAAAGCCTGAAAATAAGCAAGGAACTTTTTAGCATGGTAACGTTTTTTTATTTTAAGAATGCCGGATTGAAGTTGTTGACGGATGGATAGAGAATTAGGATATAACCTTGAAAAACTTCCTGACTCATCACAAAATATGCAACCGTGATGAGAAATAAGACCGTCCCTGTTTGGACATGAGAAACCGGCATCAAGAGTTACCTTATAGACTTTTTCGCCGAAAAGATTTTTAAGATAATCTCCGAAGGAAGCGAAATATTGAGCCATTATTGTTGAGAATTTTGTTGATTTTCATTTGCTAAAGGCGGGTAAATATAATGTTCTCCGCAATTAGGGCAAATAACTTCCTGTTGTTGATTTGGATTAAGTTTAGCAACTTCAAACAAAGTTCTGCAGCCGGATTGACTGCATCTGATAGCCCAGGTAGGTCTGATAATTCTAGCCATTAATAAGTCCTCATAAATAAAAATAAGAATAACAATAATAATAATAACATATAAAATAATATAAGTACAAGATAAGAGAAAAGGAAAAGAAAAGCGAAGGCAAGAAGTGCGGCGGGGGAATTATTAAGATTTGTAAACAACAAAAAGTATTATGTTTGTTGGGTTTATGGGAAATAGTAAAAAAATGAGAACAAAAAGAGTTGCAATGAAAAAATGTTTGATATAATCTTAAAGAGCGGTTGATGAAACCGAAAGAGACAAGGTCAAATTTAACACCTCTTTAAGTGTGTAAAGGGAATAAGAAGTAGATTTTTCAAATTTGGTCTAGTCGAAGATAAATCCGGTGAGACTATTTGCATGTAAAAAGTGTAAATAGAGTTAGTAGGAATGGGGTCCTGGTTGGAAGAAGCAGGATGATATAATTCCGAAGGGGCTGGGTGTAGGACATTGAAAAAAGAATAGCTGAAAACGATAAATACCTGTTGATTCAAAAATGTACGGAACAACAAAGAGAAGTCGAGCGGTTAAGTTTTTAGCGAAACTTAACTAAGGACATAAACTTTCTGACAACGGAGAGTTTGATCCTGGCTCAGGACGAACGCTGGCGGCGTGCTTCATACATGCAAGTCGAACGTGATGTTGGCTTCGGTCAACTGAAAGTGGCGGACGGGTGAGTAACACGTAGGTAACCTGCCCTTTAGAGGGGGACAA
>CANQLA010000197.1 GCA_947624605.1 Candidatus Gastranaerophilales bacterium
CTCAAGCTCTTTATTTCCGAGAGGATTTAAGGGCATTTGTTTTGTACTTAAATTTATTCCGCTAAATACCGCATCATTATAAAGTGAAATAAAATTAACAGACATTATTAATCTCCCTAATTTTCTCTCTTTAATGTAAATTCCCGTTTAGAGATAAAGTTATCATTTTTTTAAGAAATCTTTACAATTTTGTCAAAAAAAGATACAAAATTATTATTATAATATGAATTATATATGGAGTATTTTAATAATATTATCTTTTATTGCAGGTGCGGCAAACGGTAAGTTATCTGATGTTGTAAATGCAATTATGATTGGAGCCGGGGCGTCGATTAAGGTTGCTATAGGGATATGCGGAATAATGACTTTTTGGCTTGGAATTATGAAGATTGCAGAAAAATCAGGTTTAGCAAATATAATAGCAAAAGCAATCAGACCAATTGCAGTATTTTTGTTCCCCGAAGCATCTTCAAATGACAAGGCTATAAGCAATATAGCGATGAATTTCTCGTCGAATGCTTTAGGGCTTGCAAATGCTGCCACGCCTATCGGTATAAAGGCAATGGAAGAATTGCAGAATATTAATAAAGACAAGTCGTCTGCATCAAATTCCATGTGTATGTTGTTAGCTATGAATACTGCCGGTTTTCAAATTGTTCCCGCTACAGTTATTGCCGTTTTGGCAGCAAGCGGTTATGAAAACCCTTCTGAAATAATTATACCTACTTTGTTTGTAACATCTTTTGCTTTTTGTTGTGCGATATTGACGGCAAAGGTTATGCAAAAACTTTTTCCCCCGCAAAATGATCTTTGTGAGGTAAAAGATGGAAAAAATTAGATATACTGTTGATATTTTATCATTATGGATATTGCCCGTTATTATAATGGCAATTTTGATTTTTGCTTTGTTAAAAAAAATACCTGTTTATGAAACATTTATCGAAGGGGCTAAAGACGGTATTCAAATCACAGTCAGAATAATTCCATATTTAACTGCAATTATTGTAGCTGTTGCAATGTTTAGAGCATCAGGTTTATTGGAAATTATAAGTTGTGTATTTGCTCCTGTTTTGAAAACAATACACTTGCCCGCAGATATACTTCCTCTTGCTGTTGTAAGATCTTTATCCGGAAGTGCTGCTCTGGGCATATTTTCCGATATTGCTAAAAATAATCCTGTTGATTCCTACACTGTTAAATTGGGTGCCATTATGCTCGGAAGCTCTGAAACAACTTTTTATGTACTTTCAGTATACTTTGGTTCCGTTGGAATAAAAAAGTACAGATATGCTCTTTTGACCGGATTAATTGCTGATTTTATCGGAATTATTGCTGCAATTATTGTTGCTTCGATATTTTTCAGTTAATGTTTTATTTTTTCAGTATACTTAATCCTGCTTTAAAATAATTGATAAACTGTTTAAAATTTTTAATCTCACTTAACTTTTTCAAAATGTATTCAGGTCTTAAATAAAAACTTTTTACAGCAAGTTTATGAAGTTGATAAATCCTTTCCTTTGAAAGGAAGTGTGTTTTAACACAAGGGTAATAATAAGGGTTAATATAAAAGTCTTTTTCATTAATACTGCCGAGATTATTTTCAATAATGTAATCATAAAATTTTGACCCCGGTAAAGCAGCAGCAGTATAGAAATTAACATAATCAGAATCGAGTTTAATTGCAAAATCAATTGTTTCATAAATATTTTTTTCATTTTCCCAAGGAAGACCGATAACAAAATAAGTAAAAGTCTTTATCTGAAGTTTTTTACATAATTGAACAGTAGAAAGTGCCTGCTGTTTTGTAATATTTTTGCCTATTTTATCAAGAATTTCCTGAGAACCGCTTTCAATACCAAAACTTATAAGAGAACAACCAGAATTTTTCATAACAGTTAAAATTTGTTCATCAACACTATCGACTCTTGAATTTGCACTCCAGATAATATCAAGTTTTTCAGCAACAATTTTGTTACACAAATCATACACGAACTTATGATTTGCAGAAAACAAATCAGACCAAAAAACAAAATTGTTAATTCCATATTTAAATTTACATTCTTTAATTTCCTCAATAACATTATCAACACTTCGATAACGAGGAATAGTACCTGAAACTGGAGCAGCAAGACAGAAAAAACAATGATAAGGACACCCGGCAGCAACTTTTATAACAGCTTGAACTTCACCGTTATCCGGACGCAGATATAAATTGTTATTGACTAAGTTTCTTGCGGGGAATGGTAATTCATCAAGATTTTGCAAAAAATTTCTGTCTTTATTTGAAATAACAGAACCTTGATTATCACGGAAATTAATCCCATCAATTTTATCAAAACATATACCTGAAACAATATCTTTAAAAGTCATTTCGGGTTCACCGCGAATGATAACATCAAGATAGGGATATTCAGCCAAAACAGAAGTATTAAACGTCAGAAAATGAGCACCCATAGCAACAGTCAAAATATTTTTATTAACTTCCTTAATTGCAAAAACAGCTTTCATATCACATTCAAAAGTAGTACTTGCAATATTAATCAGTACGATATCCGGATTAAAAACAGAAATATCACTTTTAAGAGCAGAGATATCACCGCCTTCTACGGAATAATCTTTAATTTTACAAACAGCACCAAGATTTTGAGCAACGGCAGCACAATACATTAAATCCACAGGAGGTAACGGAGGAAGAACTATAAGCTCCTTCACAGGCTGCTGACATCTTGCTGTTCTGTTCATTTTAGGAGATGGAGGATATATAAAAAAAATTTTTTTAGCCATAATTTACCGAATATATTGATAAATCTAAAGGTAGTTCTATAAACACAATATATCATAAATTTTGATTTTTATATATCATTTTATACAGCTTATTTTTGTTATATAAATTGAAAAAGCATTTGATATTTAATATTCAATGATACCTCCGCAAACAACACAGAAACATATATCTTAGATACCTTAGCTATTCTTATTTAAAAATATGTTAATGTTGTTGATAACATAAAAGCAGATGAGAAAATGACATTTTCTAAAAAATTTTATTCGACAAAAGTTGTTTCAATATCAAAAATTTGTTTTATAAACAGGACTAAAACATATTCCGTTACTTTATAAAATACCAAAAAAGTTGTATAATAAAACAAAGCTTTTTGCTTAACGTGAACTTTGAACAATAATTATAATTGGAATTATTATCTCGTGACTAGGAGTATTAAAAATGGAAAATAAATATTGTATAGAGAAGAAAGAAAAGAGCAACATATACC
>CANQLA010000198.1 GCA_947624605.1 Candidatus Gastranaerophilales bacterium
ATGATCAGGAGTTTGCCGACAGCAAGAATCAGAACGCCGGTGACGGCAGTTACGCCGGAGGCGGCTACGGCAATGGTAAAGATATGGCTGATGCTCTTTTAGCCAATAATCCTGAGGATTGGATTGAAGTTGAAATTGATGATATAAATGATCTGAAAAATTTACCCGCAGGAGCAGTTGTAAGCTGGAGTGAATATGATCCGTATCACACAGCAAGCAATGGTGTTTATGGACATACTTGGATATCTGATGGAAACGGACATGAAATAAGTGACTTTTTCGGTGATGTTAACCTTTGTTATGCTGATTGGCATGCAACAGTAACTGTAGTTATACCAAGATAATTTAAGTACTGAATAACTTGCAGAAGCTCATTTGTCTATTTAGATTCGTTCGGAATATAAATTTGTGAAAAAGGAAGATTTTTATTGAAATCTTCCTTTTTTAAACATAATTTGTTTTTTATTCCTATTTCCCATTAAATTTACTAGGATTTAATTTATTTTTATTGCCTTTACTGTTCCTAATTTATGTATGTCTTCATCGGTTCGATTACCATAAATAGTTATTTTATTTAATTCTTTTTCAATGTTATTAAATTCATCATCAGTTAAAACAATATTTGCCGCACCAAAATTTTCGACAATTCTTTCAACTTTCCTCATACCGGGAATAGGTACTACAAAATTGTTTTTATGCAGCATCCAAGCCAGAGATATTTGAGCCGGTGTTGCTCCTTTTTTTGCAGCAACTTCATTTAATAAATCTAACATAGGTTGATTTTTCTCAACATTTTCAGGCATAAACCTTGTAATCACTCTTCTTACATCATCACCTTTATATTTTGTATTTTTATCATATTTCCCGCTTAAAAATCCGCCTGCCATAGGTGAAAATGCAACAAAACCAATATTTAATTCTTTACATAATGGAATTACATCTTTTTCAAACATTCTCTCCATCATGGAGTATTCTGATTGAACAGCAGACAATGGAGTAACTGCATGTGCTCGTCTTATTTGTTCAACCGTTGATTGAGATTGTCCCCAAGCTCTGATTTTTCCTTCTTTTATAAATTCTCCCATCCACTCTGCAACATCTTCAACTTTGCTGTCTTGCGGAACTCTGTGTTCATAGTAAATATCAATATAATCTGTTTGAAGTCTTTTTAAAGAGTCATTTAATGCATTTGTTACCCCTTTTTTAGATAACTTTCCTTCGGGAATTTCTTGCCCTTCTTGAAATACAGGTACAAACTTTGTTGTTAAAACTATTTTATCCCTAAAAGGTTTAACAGCCTTACCTGTCAACTCTTCATTGACAAACGGTCCGTAAGCTTCTGCCGTATCAAAGAGAGTACATCCTAATTCATAGGCTTTATGTATTAACCTTATTGATTCTTCTTCTGTCGGAATTGCTCCGTACCCATGCGAAAATCCCATACATCCTAAGCCTATTTCTGATACTTCTATTTCTCTTAATTTTCTTTTTTGCATAAAACTTGTCTCCTTTTCGATTTATATCTCTTTTAAGCAATTATTGACATTTTGTTTCCTGCCTTAATATCTGTTTTACCGTTTAGCTAAAATAGTATTGTTTGCAAATACCATCTTTGATTTGCTTTTGAAAAATTTACTCTGTTGTGTAAAAATTTTTATGTGGTTTTATTCTTTAAGGTACATTACACACAGATTTTAGCTATTGCATTATGAAATTTGTAATTTCTCCAACTTCAACATGCGGAATAATATTATTTTGTTTTCCGAGTTCTATACATTTTAAAAGCCAGGCCATATTATGTGCTATATTCCTCATTGTTTGTAAGCCTTCTTTATCTTTTCTGACGTCATCCGGAGTAAAACCATGAACCATATTCCAATACGAGGAACTTACTACCGGCATATTTGAGATGGTGAAATATTTATTTAACACATCAATTGAAGCTGTTGTTCCTGCTCTTCTTGCACTTGCTATTGCTGCTGCCGGTTTAAATTGAAATGCTTTTCTATCCCAATTTTCATCTGATGAGCTGAAAAATACTCTATCTAAAAATGATAAAATTACTCCCGTCGGGTGTGCATAATAAACCGGAGTTCCAAAAATGAAACCGTCTGCTTCTACTGATTTTTCTCTAAATTCATTAACCGCATCTTCCGTAAAAATACAGCCGTTTCCATTACATTTGCCGCAAGCTATGCAATCCCTTACTGCTTTATTTCCTACCCAAAATATTTCATAATCAATGTTATGTGTTTTTAAAGTTTCACCAATTTCTGACAGTGCTGTATATGTACAGCCTTCTTTGTTCGGACTTCCGTTTAACATTAATACTTTCATTTATTACTCCTTTATCTTTTAATAAAATCATTCAGTATCGCTTTTAACTGAACTTCACAAAACTTTTTTGTCCAATCCTTAGGTTCAAATACTCCGTCTGACATACACCAGCAAGTCATCATTCCATATAATTGTGAAATTATTAAATGCGTCAAAAGTTCAATCGGTGTATTTTCTTTTAATTCATTACTTTTTGCAGCTGTTTTTAAAATATTTCTTAACATACAAAAATCATATTGCCACTTGCTTGTATCATTATTGTCAAATGCCGTTTTAGGATTAATCGCTGATTTAATCCATTCTCTGCAAATATTTATTCCGTATAATTCAACTGCTTCTATAAATTTATCATTGTACAAAGTTAGTTTTTCAACAATATCTTTGCTTTCCAATTCTTTGATTTGTTCCTCAATTTCTTTAAGATATCTCCTGCAAATTTCCGCAACTATATCTTCTTTCCGCCTAAAATAAATATAAAAAGTACCTTTCGCAACACCTGCTTCTTTCGTTATTTCCTCAACGCTCAATTCGTTAAATCCGTTTTTTTTAAACATATTTTCTGCTGTTTTTAATAACCTGTTACGTGTCTTAATTGCATTTTCTTCTCTTTTAGTCATTTCCCCGCCTTTATTTTAATATATCATAAACCTGACCATAAGTCAATGACTTGAGGTCAGGTTTAATTTTTTTATATTTTTTATATTTATTTATAATTAATTTTTTGTAAAATATAATATTTCATTATCATCAGGCACTAAAACGTTATTTAATTTCAGATTTTTAATATCTTCTCTTGTAACCGTCAGGTGACTGACTGTATCCAGATGGCTTGCAATAATTTTTGAATTTTTACAGTATGATGAAATTTCTTTCATATCATCTAAATTCATAATTAATCTTTCGCCATTTATAACCGTAGCTC
>CANQLA010000199.1 GCA_947624605.1 Candidatus Gastranaerophilales bacterium
GCTGCCAATAACATTAACTATAGTTTCCATGTCTTCAATAATATTAGCAGTACAAGTTGCTCCGGAGATGGTAAAACAAGGCGGAGCAAGTCTGATAGGTGGACTTTTAACAATAGTAACCGTTAGAGAGATGGGGACAATAATGTCAGGGTTTGCAATAATCTCAATGATAGGTTCTTCAATGGCTGCAGAAATTGCAACAATGAAGGTTACCGATCAGATATCGGCAATGAAAGTTCTAAAAGTTAATCCGATTAAGTATCTTTTTGTTCCAAGAATTATTGCAGGGGCAATAATGATGCCTGTGATATCAATAATTGCTTCTGTAATAGGAATACTATGCGGAGGATTTGTGTCATCTTTAACAAGTCCTGAGGTTAACGGAATAGGGTTTATAACTTCGGTAAAGTTAGGATTATACAACAGAGATATTGCCATTATGCTTTTAAAGGCATCATTTTTTGGTGCAGCAATTTCTCATACAAGTTCAAGCTGCGGATTTGATGCCGAAGGCGGGGCTAAAAGTGTTGGTATAGCTACGACAAAAGCTGTTGTTTGGTCTTTTATTACAATTGTTGTAATTGATTATATTTTTGCTTTATTATTTTATCTTTAAAAAGGTGTAAATATGGGTCTGATTGTTGAACATTTAACAAAAAGCTTTGATAGAAAAATTATTTTGGATGATATTTCTTTTGAAGTTAAAACCGGGGAAATTTTAGCTGTTATTGGTTTTAGCGGCAGCGGGAAAAGTACTGTTTTAAAATTAATCACCGGGTTATTAGAACCGGATGCCGGAAAAATAATACTTGATTCTCCGGGTGAAGCAGCAATGGTTTTTCAATACTCTGCACTTTTTGATTCACTGAATGTTTTTGACAATATAACATTTGCATTACAAGAAAGGAAGGAATTTAAAGGCAGATATACAAAAGAGCAGTTAAAAGATATGGTTGCGAAAAAGTTGGAAACTGTCGGATTAAGTAATATAGAAGAAAAATTTCCCTATGAACTTTCCGGCGGTATGCAAAAAAGGGTGAGTTTTGCAAGGGCAATAATGACCGAACCTTCACTGATATTATATGATGAACCTACGGCAGGTCTTGATCCGGTTGCATCAACAATAATAGAAGATTATATCGTGAGATTAAGAAATGAAACCAATGCTACTGCTATTGTTGTTACACACCAGCTTTCCACCATTAAACGATGTGCAGATAGAGTTATTATGCTTTATCAGGGTAAAATTGTTTTTGAAGGAACTCCCAATGAACTTTGTCTTGGAGTTACTCCTTATGCCAAACAATTTATTGAGGCATCTTTAGATGGTCCAATGAAAATTAATACTTCTGATTTTTAAATATTTATGGTAAATTAATAAGAAAAAGGATATACAATGAGATTTTCTTCAAGTTTTAAAGTTGGTGTTTTAACGCTTGCCGCAATTTTAATCTTAATTTTTACGGTTTTATGGGTAAAAGGTCGTTCACTTTCTACCGGTGAAAGGATTACTGTGTCGTTTAAAGACATTAACGGATTGAGAGCAGGTTCAAATGTAAATATGATGGGTGTCAGAATAGGGCAAGTCGAAAGTCTTACTCCTCAAATAAGTGATGATTCGAGTTTTGTATCGGTCAAATTTGTAATTACGGAACCGAATATAAAAATTCCGTCTGCATCATCAATTTCAATACAACAATCGGGAATTATCGGGGAGCAATTTTTAGAAATAACGCCGCCGGATATAAAGACTATATATATTCCCTTTGAAGACAAGAAACATATTCTTCATTCGGGTGACAAAGTAGAAATGTTATTATCAGGGGAATATCACGACATTGGTATAGTAAAAAAAACGGAACTTGTTGATACAATTATGCTTCCTTCCGAGATTGCGAAAGGGATTGTTACGGATAAAGCGGTCAAAATCGGGTATATAATAGATATGCCGGGACTTATTCTTCCCGAATTAATAAAAGCGAAAATTACATATAATAATAATTATGAAAAGTTGTGTCTTTATACGATTACGGGTACAAAAATTTCACTACCCAAAACCAAATCACCTTATACAATAATTGAACCAATGAGAATTTCTGATTTTATGCAGTTACAATATCGTTCAGCTACAGCTCTTGCGGAGACTAACGAGAAGTTATCGGCAATTCTTTCAGAAGAAGTTATGGAAGACATAAAACAGACAGTTAAACATGCTGATACACTTGCTGCTAATGCCAATACGGCAATTGACAAAGCATCATCTTTATTAGATGTTTCTAAAAAAGAGCTTGAAAAATTATCTTCTCAAGTTAATGATTTAACAGTTAAACTTAATAAGATTGCTGATAATATTATTGATGTTACAGGCAATGAAAACTTCGGTAAAAACATTAATGATGCGGTAGAAAATGTAAATCGTTTAACTTGTAATATGAATAAGGTTTTAGAAGACCCGGAAACAGAGCAAATGATACAAGATATTAGAGATACTGCAAAAAATATATCTGAATTATCTTCTTGTGTTAATGATATGACAAAAGATCCTATAATCAGGAATAAAATTGAAACAACACTTAAAAAGCTTAATCTTGCTCTTGACAAACTGACAATTACACTTGATACAGTCAATTATATTACGGAAGATGAAAGAGTAAACATAAAAAAATCTTTAAAAGAAGTCGAGGCAACGACAGAAAATGTAAAAAAATTCTCTGACAAGCTTAATAAACGATTTTTATTATTCCGATTAATATTTTAAGGTAAAATTATGAAATTATTTTTATCAAAATTACACTACGATACTGAGCCAAATATCTATAAACGTATTTTGATTTCAATACTGGAAATACTTTCTATACCGTATGGAGCAGTTGTTGCAATAAGAAATTTTTTATATGACAAAGAAATATTAAAATCATATAACGCAAAAGCCACAACAATATCCGTTGGGAATTTAACAACCGGAGGAGTGGGGAAGACGCCATTTACAGCAGCTTTAGCAAATTTTTATACGGAAAAATTTCATAAAGTAGCAATTATATCAAGAGGTTATGGTGGAGAGATATCGAACAAAGAAGTAAATGTAATATCAGACGGGAAGAAGATATATTTCAGTGCCAGAGAGGCAGGAGATGAACCCGTATGGTTGAGTGAAAATTGCAAATCTACAATAGTTTTAACTTGTTCGAGCCGTTCAAAAGCAGCAGAATATGCGGTAAGAATGT
>CANQLA010000200.1 GCA_947624605.1 Candidatus Gastranaerophilales bacterium
GAAAAACAATTTATACGAATGCAGGAATTTGACAAAAAGTATTGCAACTTTGAAATTAACGGACGTGGAGAAAAGGGTGAACTTTTGTTCAAATGCAAATCATTAGCGGAAAACGGAGAATGTAAAGTATATAATTATCGTTCAATAAATTGCAGATTATATCCGAGAATAAATCAAAAATTTGTATATAACGGAGGAGTACCATTAGATGGGTGCGGATATACATTTTGCATTAACAAAAAATTCAAAGAATACATAAGTAAGAAAAACTAAAATTTGTAAATTGCAAAAAAGACACAAGAAGCAAAAAATAAAATCCAAACAGGGATATTTAATTGATGAGCCTTACCGGAAATAAGTTTCAAAAGAGGATAAAGAATAAATCCGCAAGCAACAGCGACACCGATATTAGCCGAAAAAGCCATAAGGAAAATAATAACAGAGGAAGAAATTCCGTCAGCGAAATCATCAAAATTAATTAATCTAATAACAGATAACATCAAAATACCAATAACAATAAGAACAGAGTTACAAGCGGAAGAAGGAATCATAGAAAACAAAGGAGAAAAAAACAAACCGGATAAAAAGAGAAAACCAACAGTAACGGCAGTAAGACCGGAACGACCGCCAGCGGAAACACCTGTAGCAGATTCGAGATAAACACCAGAAGTAATAGCACACATGGAAGAAGCAATCAAAGTAGCAGTAGAATCAGCGAGCATAGCTTTTTTAATATTAGGCAGATTACCGTTTTCATCCAAAAAACCTGCCTTAGCAGACACCCCTGTAAGAGAACCCATAGTATCAACGAACATAAGAACCAAAATAATAAAGATAACAGGCAAAGAATGAATATTAAAAACAGCAGAAATATCAGCTTTTAAAAACAAAGGAGCAAGACTCGGAGGAGTAGAAAAAAAAGAGTTTGGAAAAGAAGATAAACCCAATAATAGAGAAAAAACCGTAACAGAAACCAAACCTGCGAGCATAGAAATTTTAATTCCTTTAGTCATTAAAACAGAAATAATAACAACGCCGAAAATAGACAATAAAGTATTCAAATCGTAAAAATTACCGATAGCTAAAGGAGAAGCAGATTGAGAAACTTTAACAATACCGGAGCCGTGCAAACCGATAAAAGCGAGATAAAGACCCAAACCGGCAGTAAAAGCATATTTAAGACAAGGAGGGAGAGAATTTACAAGCCAAGCTCTAATATTAAAAACGGTTAAGAGAAATAAAAAAACAGCACTAACGGCGACCGCACCGAATGCCTGCTGCCAGGTATAACCAAACTGAAGCACGACAGTTGAAACCAAAAAGGCATTTTCAGCAAGCAAAGGAGCGACGGCAAAAGGTCTGTTAGCGACAAGCCCCATAAGCATACAACCGATAAAAGCCATATAAATAGTAGTAGCGGCAGCAGCATCAAAAGGCATACCTGCAGCCGATAAAATTTTAGGATTGACAATCATTATATAAGCTAAAGTTGCAAATGTAGTAATACCTGCAACTAATTCCGTCCTAAAGTTAGTATTAAGTTCTTCAAACTTAAAAAATTTACTGATTTTTTCCATAACTGTCCTGAAAGATATGTGCTAAAGTAAAAAAATATTATCATAAAAAAGAAAAAAGTTAAAATTTTTTAAAATATATGCAAGAACATAGCAAAATATATTACAATTAAGTTTTTAAATAAAAAAAACAAGGGTGTATTATGACTGATATTTCAAAAAAAACATACTTTAAACACGGACAGCAAGTGAATTTTGGGAAAGCAAACATAAACATTGCCGCACTAAGTGATACACACGGACAGATTGATAAAACAGCAGCAGTATGTGACACATATGAAAAGCATAAAGAACAAATACATCCTGACGGGCAAAAGAAGAGTAACCTAAACATACTTGCAGTAGTCGGAGATTGGTTTATGAACCCTACAAGAAAAGGTTATTTATCATTCAAAGAAACCATTGGAGATATGCAGGGAAAGTTTTTAAGTGACTTTATAAACAGGATGAAAAGCGGGTTAGGTAATCTGACATCATTATACACACCCGGGAACCATTGTCTTGAAGGTGGAGACACATTTCTTTTTGATAAAGTCACAAAATGTGATATGACAACGGTAATGACAAATGTAGATATAGATTCATCAAAGTCGATAACATCGTTAAAAGATAAAGACCGAGCAAAATTCACCCAATCAACTATATTAGAAGTACCTGACGACAAAAACCCCGAAAAAATTCATAAGATGTTAGTATTAGGAATGATATGTCCAAATATGGACTATTATTGTAACGGATTAATAAATGACCTTGAAATTCTTGACAGAAATAAGAAAAAAGAAGTAAAAATCGAAGAAAAAGATTTACAAGAAACATATAAGCAATTTAACGAAGAAATTGCAAAATTTAAAGAAGAAAACCCAAATTCTCCCGTAATGCTGTTAAATCATGCAGGGCAGAGAGTTGTACAGATGCTGTGCAACAATTGTGATATAGACCTTGTATTAAACGGTCACGACCATAAAGATGAAGCAGCGGAATTTGTAAGTGAAAAAACAGGCAAAAAGACCTTAGTTTGCTCATTATCTGAGAATGCGAAGAAATTAGAGGCAATCAATGTTCATTTTGATGATGACGGCAACTTCTCCTTCAATTCAAAGGCATTGTACGTACAGCTTGAAAATCAGGATGCAAAATTTAAGGAAGAATTTGATAAAACATTTGCAAAAGACACAAAAGGAATTGTTGAGATAAATGACCCGTCAGGAAGTGACAGGTTAAAAGTCGACAATATACGATATGCGGATAACCCGTTAGAAAAACTTGTCACAGACACAATATTAACGGACATAAAAACACAATATCCAGACACCGAATTATTTATGATGAATACATCAGCATTCAGATCAGAACTTCAAGTTGATAAAGAAAACCCTGTTACAAACATGCAATTAATGGATTTGATGAGCGGTTTGATAGAAAAAGAAGCCAAAATAAGAATAGGCAGTTTTCCGGGTGAAACTATAACAAAAATGGTATATCAAAACGTTATGGAAAATAACGAAAACAAAACCAGAAATGTTTTGATGGGCTGGTCAG
>CANQLA010000201.1 GCA_947624605.1 Candidatus Gastranaerophilales bacterium
CTTAACAGAAGACGCGCAAAGGGTCGTCATAAATTGGCAATTACTGCTAAAGAAAGAGCTTAACAACAAATAAGGCTGTCAAAAAGACAGTCTTATTTGTAATTTCAAATATTATGCTTAAGAAAAAATATAGATTAAGAAATTCCACAGCTTTTTGGGCAACTTTAAAATTAAAAAATTGTAAAGCAGACGATTATTTAATTATTTATAAAGGTAAATCAAAAAACAATTATTCCGCACCAACAAAAGTCGGTATTGTTGTGAGTAAAAAAATCCATAAAAGGGCTGTTAAAAGAAATAAGATTAAACGAAGAATTAGGGAAATTTATCAAGAAGCATTTAAAACAGGGTATGCTGACAATATTAAAGATGCAATGTCTTTGGTATTTATAACCAGACAAAAAGTTATTGATGCGGATTTTTTAACATTGAAAAAATCTGTTTTTGAGTTATTGCAAAAGTTTTAATATATTTCTGTTTTTATTTTATTAAATATTTAACATATTATTGTATTTTTCACTAAGCTCGATTTTACGTAATAATTATTGGTTTTAGTATACAAACAAATATATACAACAAATAAATGATGTAATCTTGAAATAATAGTTATAATCTGTATAAAGGGAATTTATTCTAAAGAATTCGGGGATACAAGTGGTAATTTCTCAGTACAATTCAGACTTTTCAAAAACTATAAACAGTTCTTTCCATTGGTATATGAAAGTTTTGTACATTAAATTGAAGGAAAGGATAAAAGAGTTTTTGTTGTATGATTATAACTTGAAGCTCATTGGAATTTGTGAAAAAGATAATACGATTTTATTTAACGGAGAAGATTATTTTGTAACAAAAATTAAGCTTAACAAAGAAAATGAAATATTTTTCAGAATATCAATGTCGTTAATAGACAGTATATTAACAAATATTTTGGGACCGAGAGAAAACGGATTTTCTACAGAAAGTATCAGTGAACTTGAGGCAAAAATCCTAACTGAGTTAAATGACTTTATATACAAAGGCATATCTCCTTTTTTCATAAAAAATCAGAGCAAAGAAGAAAATATAAATTGCAATCACGTTCATATAACATTTGTAACAAAAGATAAAAATGATAATTTAGGTAAATTAATATTATCAATTCCGGTAATGATATTACCGATTTCACAGTCACCCGTAAATAATGTCGGACCTTTTAACATTGGTTCATTTCCGAAATATAAATCGTATGTTAAGATAATCAGCGGTAAATCTGATTTAACTTTATATGAAATACAACATATAGAAGTCGGAGATATAGTTGTTTTAGAAAAAAGTAACATTAAAATGATGACTATAGACATTTTGGGTCATCAAAAAGATTTTGCAATAAATCCTGATACATCCATAATTACTGGAATAGAAGACGGAGGAGAATCTATGGAAAATAATGTAACAACAGGTTCAATAAATATGTGGGATATAATTCCTGTTGAAATCACTGCTGAATTTGACAAAGTTGCAATTACACTTGGAGAACTTAAACAAATTTCTGAAGGAGTAATTGTTGATGTAGGAACAATTTATGAAAATAAAATATATTTAAAGGTAGAAAATAAACCGATAGCGAAAGGAGAGCTTATTATAATTAATGATAAATATGCAGTGAGAGTTGATGAAGTATTTACCGATGCTCCTAAACAAGAACAACAGGCGGCTCAACCAGTTCCTACCCCTCAAAGACAAAATAGTGTTCCTCAGCAGCAAAAGGCAAATCAGCAGGAAGAATCATCAAAGGTACAGCAGCAAAACGGAGATGATTTTAATTACGATAATTTTGATATAGAAGATGAAGATATATAAAAGGAGTGATAATGAAAATATATTTTATGCAATTTTTAGCTTATACTATGGCAATGGTAGGTTTTTTAACAGTTTGTGTTTATACTTACAGAAAATTTTGTATAAAAAGTTTCTCAAATTCAAATAATAATAAGCTATGTATAGAAAATGGAATAAGAATAAATGCAAGAAAACAGATACTTGTTATAAAAGTTGGAAATGAGAGATTTTTAATTGCATCTGATACGGACAGAACAACAATGCTTGCAAAACTTGAAGATAAAAAAATGATAGAAACAGAACTTGTAAAAAAAATCAATGAAATGAATGAAGTTGAAAAACAAAGCAGCATAAAAGAAAAAGAAAATAATAAACCGATTTATCCGGCAATGAAAAGAATTTTAGAAAAAATGAAGGTGTAAAAATGAATAATTTAATACAAAACTTAGATCCGATATTGCAACTGTTAGTTGTAATGAGTTGTTTTACGTTGCTGCCTTTTATATTCACATGTATGACAAGTTTTATGAGGTATGCAATAGTTTTTTCATTTTTAAAACAAGCAATGGGAACCCAATCAATACCGCCAACGATGGTACTTATAGGTCTTTCTATAATCATGACATTTTATTCTATGGGAGGCGTTTTTCAAAGTATGTGGGAAGCAGGATACGAACCTTATAAGAAATCAGGTTCTCTTGTAGAAGCCGTTGCGGAAGGTTCTAAACCTTTAAAAGAATTTATGTTGAAAAATACCAGAGAACAAGATATGGCATATTTTTTGGAAAAAACCAGGGGTTCTGCTCCTGAAACACCGGATGAGATAACAATTTGGGAAGTTGCTCCTGCATTTATTTTAAGTGAATTAAAAACAGCTTTTGAGATAGGATTTATAATATATATACCGTTTATAGTTTTGGATATGGTTGTTGCAAATGTCCTTCTTGCACTGGGTATGTTTATGTTGTCACCAACAATTATATCCTTGCCGTTTAAACTGCTTATATTTATTGCTGTTGATGGCTGGAGTCTTGTTGTACATGGTCTTGCGGGAAGTTATAATTGAGGTTAAATCATGGAATTGTTAATAGAATTTATGAATAAAGGTATTGTTTTAATGTTGTCGATTGCACTTCCTTGTGTATTGACGGCTGCTGCCGTAGGTTTGGTGGTTGGTATTTTACAGGCTGTTAC
>CANQLA010000202.1 GCA_947624605.1 Candidatus Gastranaerophilales bacterium
GCATAACCTATCCAGCGTTTTCTTCCGGTTAATTGTTCGGTAGGAAGGAATATTGTACCTATTCCTTCTTCCGTAAAGATTTTTTTCAAGATATTTGGTGTTTTTCCGTTTGCTATCATTACGTGTCCGCCTGAACGTGCAACTACTTTAGCTGCTTCCAATTTTGTTTTCATTCCGCCTCGACCGCCTTTTGATGCTTCTTGTCCCATGCTTTCAATTTCCGGAGTTACTTCTTTTACTATCGGTATGCGTTTTGCATCCGGATATTCTTTTGGATTTTTATCATATAGAGCATCTATGTCTGATAAAATAACAAGAAAATCTGCTTCTAATCTGCTTGCAACCAGTGCTGACAATTTATCGTTATCTGAAAAACTTACTTCAAATATCCCGGAAGAACTTTCAAGTTCCGCTGTTGATACAGTGTCATTTTGATTAATTATCGGGATGATTTTTAACTCTAAAAGTTTGTTTAATACGTTGCTTAGGCTTAAATATTTTATTCTTTGTGAAAAATCTTCTTCTGTTAATAAAATTTGTGCACATGTAATTTTATATTTATCAAATCCGTGTTCGTATATAGACATTAAACTTGTTTGTCCTATTGCTGCACAAGCTTGTTTAAGTACAATATCTGATGATGTGTCCCCGTGAACTTTATTTGCTCCAAGCCCTACTGCTCCTGATGTTACTATAATGATTTCTTTTCCCTGTTTATGGAGTTTTGAAATATCTTCTATAAAAGAATAAATTCTTGACAGAGAAATTTCTCCCTCATCTCCTCTAAGAACATTCGTTCCAAATTTAAAAACTATTCTTTTTGCATTTTTTATTTCAATCATAAAATTAATTATATTCGATAATCTTATTTTTGCAATGACTCGGGATTTAAAAATGCAGGTTTACCTGATATCTCCTTAAAAATTAATGCGGGATTTACTATATTTTCATTGTTTTTTATTGGTTTATAAAAATCTTTAACTAATAAAATTTTTGATTGTATCTTTTCAAAATCGTTTGCTGTTAAGATGTCCTCGTATGTTTTTGCACAAGACATATAATTCCTGTTTAAAACATATATATTTGATACTTTATTTTTTAAACAGTTTACAATACTTTGAAGTATTGGCAGATATTCTTCTTCGTATGGTTTTGCGACTATTAGGTCTATTATTCTGTCATTATTGCCTGATAGTTGAACTTCCGCATAAGCAAATATATTTTCTGATTTATCTTTTAAAAAAATTTTTGAAATTGATTGACGACATATAAATATATGGTTACATTGCGAAATAAATTCTGCAGCATCTTTTTCAAGTGAAAATCTGAAATGAGGCGAAATACAGTCATTGTAGAATGAAGCGATTTTTGAACTTTCTGTTATTTTTAATTTTTCAAAATTGTCTTGAGAATATGTTGTGCTGCATATTTCAAAGTTATTCATCTTCCATAAAATTTCTCTTGAGCATAGCCTAAATCCGCACATTTTAGAAAAAATACTCTGTGATGTTTCATCGTTTTCATCTATCAAAACACAAAAAGTATCTGCTCCTAATGCTCCATATTTGGCAACAGAAAAGTCAATGAGCTGTTTTCCTTCCGTAAAAGAATTTTTATCAAGAAATAACCTTTTTATGTACCATTTTCTACGATTGCCTTTTGCTGCATCAAGTGTAATTACGGCTTTTACTTCATTATCTTCGTTTATGGCAATGTATGATTCGGGCGTTTTTCTTAATGCTAATGGCAGTAACGGTTGAATTATGTCAGCAGGACAACCGGTAAGTGTCCTTATGAGAGATATTTTTTCTTGCGGAAAAATATCTGAGAGCATTTTCTTTACTTTATTAAAATGTAAAATATTAAATTGCTTAATCTTTGCCATAATTATCTTTTTATATCATAACATTTTTACAAATAAGGTGCATAAAAGTTAAAAAAATATTAAAAAGATTTGTTAATAAATACTTTTTAACTATAATAAATAATAAAAAGGATATAAACTATGAGTAAACATGATAAAAAACATAAAAATAATACAAATCCCTTTGCAGATAAAGAGGAACAGACTGCTCAGGAAACAAATATAAATAATCTTGAAACCAATCAAAAAGAAGAAAAAGATAATCAAGTTTCGGAAAATTCTGATAAACAAACAGAAGATATTAATAAAGAAGAATCAGTTCAAGAAGGTAATTGTTCCGAAACTTCTTGCGAAGAAAAAAAAGGGATTTTTGAGGGACTTTTTAAAAAGAATGACGACGAACTCAAAAAGCTTAAAGAATCATATGATGTATTAAACAACCAGTATTTAAGGCTTGCGGCAGATTTTGACAATTACCGCAAAAGGCAAGAATCGGAGAGGGAATCCCTTATCAAATACGGTATGGAACAGGCTTTAAAAAAAATGATTGAAATAGCAGATAATTTTGCAAGGGCAGAAAAGGCAATGTCCGCGATTGATGATTGTGAAAAAGCAAAAGATTCATTTCGTGTTTTAAACAAACAGTTTAATGATTCTCTTACAAAACTCGGACTGGAAGAAATCAAATCCGAGGGAGAAGCATTTAATCCGAATATTCACGAAGCCGTTATGCAGGTTCCGACAGATGAACATCCGGAAGATACTGTTATTCAGGAAATGCAAAAAGGCTACAAATACGGTGATAAAGTATTAAGACCCGCAATGGTAAGTGTTTCAGTAAGTAAATGAAAGTAAATAAATGGCAGATTATTATGAAATATTGGGAGTAAGTAAAGATGCCGGTAAAGATGAAATTAAATCGGCTTTTAGACGAAAAGCAAGAGAACTCCACCCTGACGTAAATAAAGCACCTGATGCTGAAGAAAGATTCAAAGAGCTGGGTAAAGCATATGAAACTTTATCTGATGATGATAAAAGAGCTTTGTACGACAGATACGGCGAAGAAGGCTTATCTAATGCCGGTTACAGCAGCTCCGGTCCGTTTGATT
>CANQLA010000203.1 GCA_947624605.1 Candidatus Gastranaerophilales bacterium
CACTGCAGGGTTATGGAACTGGTTGGATAAATGGAAGGCTTTGGGAATCTGCAGTGCTATTTGTATTACTGGGAATTTCATTCATATTAGTTGGTTATCCTTTAGTAATTTTCTTTATTATACATTATTTTTCTATATTGGGATTGCCTATAAGAAAAATAAGCGATGGATTATTGGGAATCAAAAGCTAACTATAGTCAGTTTTGTAGTGGCAATTTTGTTGGTATTTGTTTATTGGGACAGGGAACAGGTGACGTATATCAGTAGTATTCCCTTGGTAAGGCTTTTCATAGCATTGGGGTTTTCTCTGACTCTTTGGTATATTTTTGAACACGTAAAGTTTTTGGGAGGGAATAAATTATTATGTTTTTGCGGAAGGTATAGTCTTGAAATTTATGTGATGCATAATTTTTTTACAAGTGCCAGTAGACAGCTTCCTAAATTAGGAATAACGAATGTTTACCTGGTTACGGCAATTGCATTTACGGCAGGGATTTTAGCTCCAATTTTATTTTCCGTATTAGGTAAGAAAATGAAGATATATAACTTTTTCTTTAAGCCTTTTTCCTATTCGAACAGAAGTAGGACAGACCAATAAAAATATTAGGGAAAAATAAAGATAAAACGGTTACTTATCGGGGAAAGGAAAAGTAGATGTATGGGAATCATGCTTTATAATCCTGGGAAAAAACAGAATACGGTTGCAGTTGTTGTCACTTATAACCGAAGGGGACTGTTGAAGCAATGTATTAAAAAAATATTAGGTCAGAAAGGTGCCTCTTGCGATGTGATTATTGTGGATAATGCCAGTACCGATGGAACGGGACAGATGGTGAGAAAAGAATTTAATCTGCCACAGGTCCTTTACAAGAATACCGGTTCTAATCTAGGGGGAGCCGGAGGATTTGAGTATGGGGTAAGAGAAGCCATTTGCCATGATTATGAGTATCTCTGGCTCATGGACGATGATACCCTGCCAGAGGAAAATGCATTGGCAAAGCTGCTGGAAGCAGGAGAAAGGCTGGGCGGT
The DNA here is from genome assembly GCA_947624605.1 of Candidatus Gastranaerophilales bacterium. Classification (GTDB taxonomy): domain Bacteria; phylum Cyanobacteriota; class Vampirovibrionia; order Gastranaerophilales; family Gastranaerophilaceae; genus RUG841. Next base: position 1,031 of record CANQLA010000203.1, read on the forward strand.
AAATGGGGATTCCTCTCCAGCGTGGCATATTGGACGGATGGAAGCAGATGCCGTATGAATATCCAGAAAAAGGATATTTTTAGGCATGTAGGAGAAAAAGAATATCAGTTGGAAATGGTACCCATCCAAATGTGTTCCTTCGTGTCGCTTTTGGTAAAAGGAGAGGCAGTAAAAAGGCTGGGACTGCCGATTGGGGAGTATTTTATCTGGACGGATGATTATGAATTTACTGGGCGAATATCGAGGGAATATCCCTGTTACATGATTCCATCCAGTAAAGTAGTTCATGCGATGAAAAATCATTTGCGTGTGGATTTTGCCAGGGATGATGTGTCCAGAATGGATCGGTATCATTACATATACCGTAATGACGTGCATTGCTACAGGCAATATGGGGTAAAAGGATGGAGCTATATCATTTTAAAGGATGTGTATACAACAGGTAGTATTATTTTACATTCTAAAGAAAAAAAGGCGGCAAAAATTAGGGTTCTATGGAAAGGGTTTCAGGAAGGGCTTTGCTTTCATCCGCAAATAGAGATGGCAGCGCCACTAAATATTTTACAAAATAATATTAATGTGGAAGATAATTTGCTATAAAAAGCATATATCAGACGAGGAAAATAAAGATGGGGGATTACAGAGATAATATTGTACTCAGGGTACTTGCAACGCCGATAAAAAGGTATTCTTTTAAGAAACTTTATAGAAATTATCTTCAATCCGGAGAACCGGAGAAGCTAATACACTTTAAAAATTGTAATTCTGGAAAAAGGTGTTTCATAATCGGAAATGGTCCCAGCTTGAAGGTTGATGATTTGAACAGGCTAAAGGGCGAGATCACTATGGCCGCTAATAGAATATACAATTTGTTTGATCAGACAGATTGGAGGCCGACCTATTATTTTACGATAGATACATGGGGAATCCAAGAAGTGATACCACATATTGAGGATTCTGCTATAGAGAATATCTTTATTACCTATGAGGCAGCAAAAAATGAAAATCCTTATCATTCATCCTGGTATCATATTATGCCCAAGGAGGGTTATGTGGCATTTAGATATAATGATAAGACAGCGCACATAAATGAAGACATCACGAAATGTTTTTCTTGCGGTTATACCGTTTTATTTACAGCTCTTCAGTTTGCGTTATATACAGGAATAAGGAAGATTTACTTGCTGGGAGTTGATTTTAATTATTCTCACGTGATCGATAAATGGGGACGAATGAAAAAGATAGATGGTGTTATGGATTATTTTGATGGAAAAGAATATAAAGAAGCTAGGTTAAATTATGATAGTGTGTTATATGCGTGGACAGTTGCAAGAAAGTATTGCGATGAGCATGAAATAGAAATATATAACGCTACCCGTGGCGGAAAGTTAGAAGTGTTTGAACGAGTGGATTTCGATAGTTTGTTTTAAGGAGAAGTCATGAAAATTCAAATGGTAGTATTCGATATAGATGGAGTCCTTACTGACGGCAAGAAGTATGTGGACGGTACCGGAACAGAATGGAAATCTTTAAATATGAAAGATTTGGACGCTTTGGGGACTCTAAAAAGCAAAGGATACATCTTGGGCTGTATATCGGGGGAGGATAATTTGTTCAGCAGGAAAGCCGTACCGGAAGGAGTTCTTGATTTTACAGTCCTCGGATGTAAATCAAAAGAAACAATTTTGAATGAAAAAATCAAGGAATATAATCTGGCAATGGAAGTCGTCTGTTACATAGGGGATGGAAAATATGATATTCCCGCCCTGAAAATGGCAGGAATTGCGGTATGTCCGAAAGATGCCATAGGGGAAGTGAAAAAAATTTCCCATATAGTGCTGAAAAATAAAGGGGGGGAGGGCTGTATTGCGGAACTGTGCGACATTTTGTTGCAGGGACAGGAAAATACCAGT
>CANQLA010000204.1 GCA_947624605.1 Candidatus Gastranaerophilales bacterium
CCGTATTTTTACCCAAAGATTGAGATTTTTTCAAATCATCTTCCGCTTTCATTATTGCAATACTTGCATCATATCGTGCCTTTGCTTTTTGTGCATTAACGGAGTAAACCAGTCCTCCCGTTTGCAGAAGTTTGGAACCTCCGCCAATAACTACTGTTTGTGCATTTTTTTCTATTATTTCATAAAATTTACTCGCAGGAAGATTTACAGTTACCATCTGTCCTCCGAAAGGAAGCATTCTGCCGATAATATCATAGTTAGTAATATTTTGCTTATCAGCAATGGCTGTATCTTTTAAAAAAGGTGCATTGAAAAATGATACCTGAACATCATCATCTTCAACAGACTGAAGCATCGCATCGGTCAATATATTACATACCGGATTATTATAACATCTTTCATGATTTTTTTCAAAACCGTCATCATAAAGAAAATATCCTTGTCCTTCAGGAACATAAGCCAAATCAATTTTTGAGCCGACATGTTGTTCAACTGTATCAGCAAATTGTTTTTCAGCAGATATTGCATCATTCAATATACTTTGCGGCAAATCATCACGTCCGTAAAAACTTGCAACTTGTTGACAAATATTTTTGACATCAGTTTTTAAATTTATTTTTTTAGCACAAGCACAAACTGAACCGTCTGGAGAAACATCCATTTTTACAACGGTTGCTAAGGCATTATTTTTTCCGGATTGTAAAACCAAAACATTATTTCCGTTTTTTGAGGTATAATTGAATTCTTCAATGTGATGAGAATGTCCGCCCAAAATAACATTTATTGAACTGCTGTTTTCAGCAACAATTTTATCCGCATCAGAACCTAAGTGACTTAAAAATACAACGGGTAAATTATCGTTTAATCCTTGAGAACGTCTTTCTTCTTTTATTTTACAAACTTCCTCATCAATATGTAAAGCGATATCTTTCGGATTTTCTATTGGAGAGAGAGGTTTTGCACCAATTGTTATAAATTCTGATTCTCCCTGTTTACATATTTTAGATGGAATAACGGAGCATTTTTTATCATTATCGGAAGCATTAATGGCTAAAATTTCAGGAGTTAAATCTTCAGCAAGTTTAGATAATTTTTCATCAGAGCGGTATCTTTCATGATTACCCATAGAAGTTGCTTCCATATTCATTTTATTTACAACACTAACCGTAGCATTTATTACCGGTGTTTGACTTCCTGCAATTAAATCACCGGAACCCAATACGGTGAGATTATCTTTTCCTCCGCAAAATTTTTCGCAAGCCTCTTTAGCGGAACCAAGCTTTGATAATCCTGTCAATTCTCCGTGTGTATCACTGAAATAAAACAAGTTAATGGTTTTTACTCCGCTATCGTTTTTATTTTGCAGATTATCACTAATTTCTGACACATTTTGGATTTTATCAGAATTTTTACTGTTTATCAGGGAAAGTCCGTATGACAAAACTGCACAACTTGATTCAGAAGACATTTGTTTTATATTTGTATTGGATTCGTTTTGAACCTGCTTTTGTTGTTTTTCTGCTAATTTACCATTAATACTTTTGAAAGTCGTGTTTATTTGATAAACATTCATGATAATACCTAAATTTATACTCTCTCAATTTATTATCGTAAAAATTTTTTATATTTTTAGTGTTTTTTACAAAAATTTACATTAAAAATCTGACAATTTGTAAAAAATATTAAAAATAAAGGCACAATAAGAATTTTTATGTAATAATAACTTCATGGGGAGAAAACACAAAGAAATTTTAGGATACAATGTTGATTTATTAAGCTTTAATGAAGCTATAGATTTTATTATAAACAAATCACAGAAAGAAAGTACTCAAACAATAACAATCAATCCTGAGATGATAGCATATGCAGATCAAAACGAAGAATTTGCAAAAATTCTAAAGACGGCAGATTTAGTTATACCGGACGGTTTTGGAATACAACTTGCACTAAGAATATACGGAATAAAGCAAGAGCGTATTCCGGGAATAGAATTTGCAAGAAAAATAATAGAATATTGTGCATCACAATCTATGCCGATTGCATTAATAGGAGCAAAAAAAGAAACATTAGCCAAAGCTTGTAAAAAATTAAAGGAAGATATTCCGAATTTAAATATCGTATATGCAAAAGACGGATACTTTGAAGATACGGAAGAAAGACAGATTATTGAACAAATAAAAGAAGTAAAACCAAAATTGATATTAGCAGCCTTAGGTGTACCAAAACAAGAATTATTCATAAGAAAATACATGAAAGAATTTGAAAAAACAATATTTATAGGAGTAGGAGGCAGTTTTGACGTTTGGTCGGGAGAGGTAAAGAGAGCTCCGATTATGTTCAGAAAGATGGGTTTAGAATGGTTTTGGAGATTAATAAATGCACCGGCAAGATTTAGAAGAATGTTTCCAACTTTGCCCATATTTTTATTTAAGGTTATAATAAATAGAAAATAGATTAATTGTGTTGTAGTTTAGAAGAAAACAGGTGATTTATGTTAAAAATGCTAACAGAAAAAGAAATTAAAGAAATCCAATCAATTACCAAGAAGCTTCGAGCAAATATTGTAAAAATGATACACAATGCTCAATCGGGCCATCCGGGCGGAAGTTTGTCAGCAATTGACATTTTAACGGTATTATATACAAAAATAATGAAACAAAATCCAAAATGGGACAAAAGCCCTGATTTTGAAAACAGAGACAGATTTGTACTTTCAAAAGGACACGCATCAGCGGCGATATATTCAATATTAGCACATTGCGGATATTTTCCGGAAGCAGATTTACTTGAATATAGAAAATTTGGAACGAAACTTCAAGGACATCCGTGCTGTAGAAAACTAAAAGGAATAGAAGTTTCAACAGGATCATTAGGGCAAGGACTATCAATAGCGTGCGGAATGGCATTAGGAATAAAATTAGACAAAAAAGATTCCTACGTAT
>CANQLA010000205.1 GCA_947624605.1 Candidatus Gastranaerophilales bacterium
ACGCAATATATTTCCATGTTTCCATGTCTGCTCCTGCCTAAAACCCCCTATATATCCCCTTCCCATCCTATCCCCACTTTTTAATTTCATCTTAATGTTTCTTCATAATTGAGAACAATCAATACTGAATAACATTTTATTTTTTTTCATACAGTATGAACAAGCAGGTGTTTCCAGCATAGAAAATCGTGAGAAATCTTTAAATGAAGCACCTGATCTTCCTCTATAGTCGTTCGCGGTCAAAGGGCAGTTGTATATTCCTGTTTGTGTTAAAATTCTGCTGTGAGCACAATCAAGATTTGTATATTTCTGTTCCGGATTAATATTAATATTGCAGAATTCGTTTTTCTTTATAAGAGGAATAATATTAATATTTACATTATCCGTTATAAATCCGATAGAATCAAAAACAGCACTTATTTTATTTCTTAATTCTTTTTCGTCTTCATCAAAATGATTAACAACATTTATCAGAGGATTGAAACCGTATTTTATCAAGCTTTGTATACAATGCAGACATTTTCTGTAACTGCCTCTGCCTCTTATTTCATCATTAGTTCTTTCATCGTAATGTTCAAGACTTAATTTTATTATTATTTCATTACCTTTATTATTTTCTTCTTCTACTTTTTTTAAGAATCTTGCTTTTTTGTCATTAATACTGTAACCGTTGGTATGAATTACGGTAGAACAATATTTAAGGCAATATCTTAGAATAGAATTAAAATCCGGATGAAGCATCGGCTCTGCACCGGTAAGATGAATAAATTTTATATTTTCTTGTTTTAAATCAAAAATTGCTTCTTTTACTTTATCAATATGAATAAAGTTTTTTGTAATTTTATCGTTGGTAAAATCTATATAGCAATGTTTGCATTTTAAGTTGCAAGCTTTTAAGCTTAATTCGATAAATAATGAATCAAATGCAGTTAATTCACATTTAGGAGAAGTTATAATATTCATAAAATATCCTTTCTAATAAATAATAGTGTTTTTATTTTATATAGTTAATTGCTGAAAATAAATTACGCAATTGTATACAAAAAGATATACCGGCATTTTAAATTATTATCCGAATGATTATACCCGGTTATACACCTGTGAGTTGAAAAAAGTCGAAAATTATACTTTTTTTATCTGAAAAGTAATATTATCATATTAAAGAGGGAAAAATGGCCAGAATTTTAGAAAACGAATTTGGAAGAAGAAATATACTGTTAACTACAGATGATATTTTAACTTTGGTAAAAGAATATCAGACAATTACTCAAAATGCTAAAAGTTATGATGAAGTGCGACGGCTTTTAAATTGCAGAAAGATATACGTGCCGGAGGAAATAGTGTAATATATAAATTATACTTTCGTAGAATTTAATTATATGATTTAATAATTATAATAAAAACGAAAGGTTTACAGCATGAAAAATAAAATTTTAGTATCGTTAATATTCATAATACCCTTGGCATTGTATTTTATTCTTTTAGCAATAAATCCTGATAAGACAGATTTATCTGTAAATGCAAAAGAATCGGCAATGCCTGAAATAATTGTTTTTTCGACGCCTATGTGCAGTGAATGCAGAAAAATGATACCAATTGTAGAACAGGCAAAAGATACTTATAAAGATAAAGTTATAATTTCAAAAATAGATGCTTCGGAAAGAAACCCTGTTACACAAGATTTAGTGACAAAATATCAAATCTATGTTGTTCCCACAATTATATATTTGGATAAAAATGGCAACAAAGTAAGCAGAACGGAAGGTTCTATGCCATATGAAGTTTTTGAACAATATATCAAAAAGTTATTATAGATAAATAAGGTGTTATATGGGTGATTTTTCTCTGTTTTTTGCAATAACAGGAGCATTTTTAGGCGGTATAATTTCATCAATTTCGCCTTGTACCATTGCATTGTTACCTCTGATATTAGCGTATGTCTATGGAGTTTCTAACAATTCTTTGGGAGAACTTATTAAAAAATTATTATCATTTTCTTTAGGATTATCATTTGTAATGAGTATTCTCGGAGTTATATGTGCTGCTTCGGGAAAAGTTTTGGGGAGTTTTTCTTCTCCGATATTACATATAATTTTTGGTTCAATAATGATGATATTAGGTTTACAGTTATTGGGAGTATTAGATATTCAAATTCCGGCTGTTATAAAAAAATTTCCAAAGACTGAAACAACAAGTTTATTTTGGTATCCTTTTTTGGTTGGAGTATTATTTGCATTTTTGTCGTCACCTTGTTCAACGCCTATTTTGGTTGGGATTATGGCAATAGCCGCAGCATCGGCTAAATATAGTTTTTCATTTTTGATGTTATTTGCATTTGCACTGGGGCAATGTATAATTATCATTTTAGCAGGATTGTTTGCTTCGGTGCTTAAAGGATTACAAAAAATGCAAAAATATACAAATGTTTTAGTAAAAATATCCGGTATTATATTTATAGTATTTGCACTTTATACGTGGGCAATTATTTATATAGGTATTTTGTAAATTTAAATATTTTGAATAATGCGGAGATTTTCGTATAAATTATTAAAAGACTGTTTATGTAAATAATAAACAGTTATTTTTGAGAACTTAGTGCGGGAGAAAAATAAATCGAATTAAAATAAATATAAAAAATTGTTATAATGTTATATTTTCAATATTATTACATATAACGATGTTATTGGATTTTTAAATGCCGGGATGATTTACAAATTTTTGTCAAATCTGTCAAGCACATCTTTCAAAGATGGCATTGCAGGGATTGCACCTTTTTTTTCAACACAAAGACTCGCAACAGCATTTCCAAACTTTACAAACTCAAACAATTCATCTTTAGAAAAATCGTTAATATTTTTATCTGATTTAACAATTTTGTACAAAAAACCTCCCCAAAAGGAATCACCGGCACCGGTAGTGTCAATAACACAA
>CANQLA010000206.1 GCA_947624605.1 Candidatus Gastranaerophilales bacterium
CCTGTTTCAATAATTACAAAATTAGGACTAAATTTTAACAGTGAATATGTTTTTATGGGAGGAGAAGACGGAAGTTTTTTTGAAGAAGCATCTTCAAAAGGTGCAGTGATTGTTTGGTGTAATGACTGTTATAATAAAGAACTTAATTCATCTGATAAAATTAATATACGGTGGATTATAAAAAGAAGCCATTATAACGGATTTTCAGCAGCAAAAAATAAAATGAAACACAAAAAAATTTTTATTTCACAAATACTTTATATTGTTAGACAAACAGCTGCATTTGTTGTAAATTGTATTATATTGCCTTTTTCAATTTTAACCGGCTTAACAGGATTTGTAAATATGCTTGGATTTACGGCAAAATCACTGGGCAGGCTGCAAGGTTCAATTTTAAAATCTTCACTTAATTATTATGAAAAAGTATACGGAGAATAAAAATGCAAAAATATAAAAGCTGCCATCTTTTAGAACACGGAATATATTTTTATTATGACAGTATTCAGGTTTGCTGTTTTTTAACGGGAAAACTCGGAACACCTTTTTGGTTAAAAAAAAATTATTCCGGTGAAAAAATTGACTGGAATAAAGTATGCTCTCAATTGAGAGAAATTCGTGAGAATAATAAACAGGGAATTGTTGATCCTCATTGCGAAGGATGTTTTAATTTAAAAGAAGATTATTGGGATCAAGATGAGTATTTTTCAAACTTTTATATATCTCATTGGACAAAGTGCAATTGTAATTGCTGCTATTGTTTTACGGAAGAAGATAAAAACTTTTTTAATACACATAAAGAATATAAAATGATGCCGATATTACAAGAGATGTTAGAAAAAAAACTATTAAGATATAACGGTTATCTTGCCTATGGAGGAGGAGAACCTGCTTGCCTTGATGAATTTGATGATATTACAGAACTGTTTTTACAAAATAACGTCAGAAGCATAGTTACAAATACATCAGGTATTAAGCCGGTTAAGTCAATTCTTAAAGGTATAACAACGGGAAGATTGGACGTAACAATTTCTGTAGATTGTTCAGATAGAGAAACGTATAAAAAAATAAAACAAACAGATGCTTTTGATAAGGTTTTGGAAACATTAAAATTATATGCTTCCGCTCAAGGTGAAAATAAAACTTTAGTTCGTTCAAAATATATAATAATACCTGAAGTAAATGATACGGAAAAAGAAGTTGAAAAGTGGCTTGAGCAGTCGGCAGAGCTGGGATTAAAGCAGGTGTGTATCGATTTAGAAGGGAAATGGTATATTCCGAGAAAAAATAATGTACCAAAATATATTGCAGATTTAGTCGCATTTGTTGAAAAAAGGACAAAAGAACTTGATTTGGGTCTTTTTTATTACAGTTACGCTGATCAGTTCCGCTTTGACAGAGATAAGGTTAAAAATATTTAAATCATGTTTTAGTTTTAAATCCGTTCATATAATTGTTTTATTAAATATTTAAAACTTAAAACTGCATTTACAAAACTTAACAATATTTCTAATTTGTAGAAAATATAAGTAATATAGACAAATAGAAAAACACTGAAAATTTCATAAGAATAAAAAAACAATTAATAAACAAAAAAGAAAGAAGTATTAAAAAAGCTATAAAACAAGAAAAAAGACTTGATTTAAAAAATTAAGCATGTACTATAAAGAAACAAGAAAAAAAGTGCTAAGAAAAAAAACAACGGAAAGAAAACATGTCAAAAGACGTAATAGAATTTGAAGGAACGATATTAGAAGCGATGCCAAATGCAATGTTCAGGGTTGAGCTTGAAAACGGGCATGAAATATTAGCACACATATCGGGCAAAATCAGAAAGAATTTCATAAGGATATTGCCCGGAGATAAAGTTAAGGTAGAGATGACACCTTATGATCTAACCAGAGGAAGAATCACATATAGACTTAAATAAAGGAAAGAAATTATGAAAGTCAGAGCATCAGTAAAAAAACTTTGCGAGAAATGCAAAATAATAAAAAGGAAAGGACGAGTAGCAGTAATATGTGAAAATCCAAAGCATAAGCAAAGACAAGGCTAAACACATTGTTAAAGAAAAGAACAATTAAGAAACAAGGAGAAAAACATGGCAAGACTTGCGGGGGTAGATTTACCACGTAATAAGAGAATGATAATAGCATTGACCTATATTTTCGGAATAGGTCCTGCCCGATCTGCGAAAATACTGTCTACATGCGGAATATCAGAAGATTTAAGATCGGATGACTTAACGGATGAAGATATAAAGAAGCTTAGAAACGAACTTGCGAATTATACAATTGAAGGTGATTTAAGAAGAGAAGAATCTCTTGCAATAAAGAGATTAAGTGAAATTGGCTCATACAGAGGAATGAGACACAGACGCAAATTACCGGCGAGAGGACAAAGGACAAAGACAAATGCAAGAACGAGACGTGGAAAGAAAACCGGTCCTATTTCAAAGAAGAAAGATAATTAAAGAGAAATAACAAAAAGGAACTAAATAATGGCAAAACCTGTCAAAACTAAAAAGAAAGAAAAAAAGAATGTATTACAAGGTGTGGTACATATACAATCGACATTTAATAATACGATAGTTACTTCTACTGATACACAAGGTAATGCAATAGCGTGGGCATCAGCAGGAGGCTGTGGCTTCAAAGGAGCGAGAAAAGGGACACCTTTTGCAGCACAATCAGCGGCGGAATTAGTAGCAAAGAAATCAATAGACCAAGGAATGAAAAAGGTCGAAGTATATATAAAAGGTCCCGGAACGGGAAGAGAGACGGCTATTAGAGCAATACAAGCCGCAGGCTTAGAAATCACATTAATAAAAGACGTTACACCAATTCCACACAACGGATGCCGTCCGCCGAAGAAGCGCAGAGTATAGAAGAAAAGCGAGGAGTCATAAAAAATGGCAAGATATACAGGACC
>CANQLA010000207.1 GCA_947624605.1 Candidatus Gastranaerophilales bacterium
TATTGGGTATAAACAGGAAATTAATAGAAGATGTACAAATGCGAGTAAAGAAAATTGAAACAGAAAAAAGTAGTCATAAAATATAGCCGAAAGAGTATAGATTAGAAATGTATTTTTTTCGTACCGTAACGGTATGAAAAAAGTAATTAGTATTATATTATATATTTTAATAATAATGATAAATTCTTGTAGTGCAGAGGCAGAAGACGTAACGATATGGGATTATAAGAGAGATGATTTTTTTGAAAAAATGATATCGGGAGAGGACAATTTTTTTGCTCAGAAGCGACAGGAACAGATAGATAAAGAACTTGAGAGAAATCTTAATGTAAAGTTAGTACCGGTAACATTAGAGGAATGTTTAAAAGTTGCCGTAGCGAATAATTATGTCATAAAGCAAAAAAGGGCGACGGAGAGGCAAAATTTATGGAATAAATATAATGCATATTCAAAATTCATTCCGAACATATCGTACACATATAATGTGGAATGGTTATCAGGAACGTATTTAGTGGGAGGTATATTGCCGGATGAAGTATCGGAAACACCGATATCGAGTTATTTAACATTAGATTGGAATTTATTTGAGAGGGGTCAGGTATTTTTTGACATATCACAGAGGAGGAGTTTGCATAAAGCATCAATAGCGTTAATGAAATTTTCACGAGAGGAAACGATATTAAACACGGCGAAAAGTTATTATGAACTATTAAGGAATAAAGCGGAACTTGACATATATACAACGAATGTAATAGACAGGAAAGCACAATATGATTTAACGGTAGCGAGATACAAAGCAGGAGTTGGGACAAGATTTGATATATACAGAGCGGAAGCAGAGTTAGCGAAAGCAAAGCAAGAATATGTGACAGCATTCAATGTTATAAGGACAGCACAAGCAAAGCTGGCAAATTATATGGGAATAGACGTATCGGTACCTGTATATCCCGGAGAGATATCTATACAGACGAAGGAATTAACCTGTAGTGATTCAGATGTACTAATAGAAACGGCAAAAGCATCCAGACTTGATATATATGCGGAAAGGAAGAAAATAGATGCGATGAAGGCGGAAAGGAGTGCAATTTTCACTGAGTTTATACCTGATGTAAACTTCACATACGTACATGCGAGATACGGAACGAAAAGGGTAGGGACATTTCCGAGTGATACATTTTCAATAAACATAACGGCACCGGTAGGAAAGCATGCCGGAACAGATACGCTGACACGTGTAAAGGCAGCGAATTACAATATAGAAGCAGCGAAATACAATTTGATACAGATAATAAGGAATGTTGAAGAAGATATAATTAATTCGACGCAAAATTCTAAAAGTGCCAGAGAGAGAATAGAGTCATCAAAAAAGGAGGTATATGCATCGGGAAAAAGTTTAGAAAATTCAATAGTATTAATGAATGCCGGAGAGCAGACATTTATAGATGTAATACAGGCACAGAGTTTAAAGGTAAATGCACAAGTGAGGTTAACGCAAAATATAACGGATTATAACATAGCACAAGTACAAATATTATTTGATGCAGGTGTAATATCGATAGATAATGTACTAAACGGAGTACGGCACAAACCTTGACGGAAACCGATTACATCCAAATTATGGAAATTAAAGAGTTTTATGCAATATTTGTTATTGATATCGAGAGAGTATGTAAAGACGGTATAAGCTCCTAAGATTGCTTCCAATTGGGAAACCGGGAGCATATTAGAGGGGAGCTGATTCATATTAAGTTTATATTTTAAACCTGTCTGAAGAGCCTTGCAATCAGCAGGTGTACGATCTAAAAATGCAGCATTACAACCGAAAGCGGTTTTAGCATTATGTATATCGAATCTGTAGATAAACAGACCCTTATTTTTTAAATCTAAAAACAAATCAGTTCCTTTTTTTGAAAATCTGTCAGCCCATCCGTCCTTATTAGAAATGGAAGAATTGAGATTAACAGGATGATAAATTCTGGAGAGATATTTCCACCTGCTGCTAATCATAATTTCATTTTTTGCCATAGAAATTGCGACAAGTGTATTTTGAATGCCTTGAAAATTTTTAAGGAAAAAAGAAATATCATTGAGAGTAAATAATTTATCCAAAAAAATAAGATTGAGATTATTGTCGACAACAGCAACGGCAGATTCATTGGACGCTATTGAGGAGAAGGAAATACCGATAAAATATTTAATATTTTTAAATAGAATTTTTGAGTTATAATTTGACATAAATTTATTAATATAATTTGTAGAAGCAGAAAATTTTGTTATAATAACAAAGAAAATCCAGTTTATGATAGTATTATAACATATAATAAGAAAATAAAAAAGTTTGGAGCAAGAATTGTTTTTAGCAGATAAAGAAATACTGAAGATGGAGATAACTAAAATAAAGAAACCGAAAGTTTTAGTTATAGGAGATGCGGCAATAGATGAAATGATATATGGGGATACAGAAAGGATTTCAAGGGAAGCACCGGTATTAATACTTCGTCACAGGGAAACGAAGATAATATTAGGAGCTGCATCGAATGCAGCACACAATATAGCCTCTTTAAACGGTGGAAAAGTATCCATAATAAGTACGTACGGTCAAGATTATTACGGGCCGGTATTATTAAAAGCATTAGAAGAAGCGAAAGTTGACACAAGATATATGGTACAAGCACCGGAGCGGCCTACTACAGTAAAAACGAGAATTTCAGGTTCTTGTTCACAATCGGTAACACAACAAATAGTAAGAATAGACAGAGAAACGAGGGAAGGGTTATGTCAAGAAACGGAAGAAAGAGTTTGTGAAAACATACAAAGGTCCATATCCGAATTTGATGCGGTAATATTATCGGATTATCATCTTGGAACACTAACGGATAAGGT
>CANQLA010000208.1 GCA_947624605.1 Candidatus Gastranaerophilales bacterium
TTAAAAACTTTATTGATAGAAAAAAATATTCACGCAGGCGGGCTAATTACCTCAGGACTTGTACTTCCCGTTATGAAAGTTGAAGATTGTGCAATTAATGTTGATTTTTATAATGATTTAATTTCCTATTCAAAAAAAAATAATGCACAAATTACGTATATTGACGGCAATGACGGCTGGTTTAATCCAGAGCTTATTAAATCTGTTTTTGATGAAATGCTAATTAATGCCGGTTGTGATATTTTATACTCTACTTTAGTTAGTGATGTTACTTATGATAATTCTGTTTTTAAACTAAGTTGCGAACAGGAAATGTTATCATTATATATCTATACGAAATATCTTGTAGACGGAACAGGAAATGGAAATATTTTTCAGAAATTAAATTTAGAAATTTTGAAAGATAAAGAAATATCTCAATCGACAACAATGAGATTTATATTATCAAATGTTAATTGTGAAAAATTTGCAAATTGGATAAAAAAATTTGATACAAACAAAGAAGTAACAACAACGTGTAAAGTAAAAAACAACAGTTATTTTTCCACGGCCTGCACGTGGAACAACGAAAACAACTGGGCGCTTTATCCAATATTTATGCAAGCTGTAGAAGATAGAATTCTAAAATATTCTGATTGTGCATATTTTCAAGTATTTGCAGTGCCAAACATGCCCGGTTCAGTTGCATTTAACTGTCCAAAGCTTATATTGGACAGTTGTGATATTGATAATAATAATATTTTTATGCAATCAAAACTTATAATAGAGGGAAGATGTAAAATCAACAGGTTAACCTCATTTTGTAAAAAGTACTTACCAGGGTTTGAAAATGCGTATATTTCAAATATTTCAGATATGTTAGGAATAAGAGAAAGTATAAGAGTAAAGGGGAAGCACATATTTTCCGTACAAGATATAATTAGTGGGAGAAAGCCAGAGAATGCTGCATTAGCATCTAATTATCCGATAGATGTTCATTCAGACAAAAAGGGCTGTGATGAACTTAAATTTGTACAGCATGTATGGTATTTACCAATAGAGAGTTTAATGTCAGATAAATATAATAACCTGTTTGTAGTCGGCAGATGTTTAAGTGCGGAATTTAAAGCACAAGCCGCAGTCAGAACTCAAAAAAACTGTTTTTCTATGGGAGAAGCTGTTGCTAAATATATCAAATCAATTTTTTAATTTAATTATCATTATATATCTAAACGAAACATATTGATAAAAAAGTATAAAAATAAAATAAACAAAAACAAAAATAAAAATATTAATCTAAATAAAAAGAAGTAACAACTTTGTGCATATCTTCGGCATACTGAGTAGCATTGTGCAGAGTAGTAGAAGTATGAGATAAGAAGCAAATTAACTGCTGACATTCATCAATTATTTCTCTGTTGCAAATTCTGCTGGCATCAGCGAGAGTCATCATAGCCCTATCCGGGTGTTCAATAATATTTTGAACACCAATCAATTGATCTTGAACGTCAGAAGGCTGTTGGCCGATAGTTTGAGGCAGAATAACACGAAGTTTTTGAGGATTAGCAGACATGGCACCTCTAATAGCAGCGGCATTAGTACCGCTTGAACCGCCTGAAGTAATAACGGTATTACCTTGTTTTACGAGTGCATACGCAAGAATTTCGATTAATTGTTGATGAGTAATAGGTAAATTACGACTTCCGATAATAGCAACTTTTTTAGCAGATTGATGAATAGCGGCAAGTTCCATAGCGAGTTCATCAACCGTGTTAGCATCCTTATCGCTAACTTTATCAAGGTCATCTACGGGAACCATAATTGAATTTTGTTTAGAAGTATCTTCAGCCATGTTATTTATGTCTCACAATTTTGTAATAACTTATTTTTAGTTTAAAATTATATTAGCATATTTTTTCCAATTGTGAAAGAGTATAATATACATATTTTTGAAAGGTAAGTAATGCAAGAAATATTAGAAGGTTTGAATAACGAACAAATACAAGCAGTTCAACACAATGAAGGTACATTGATAATTCTTGCGGGAGCAGGCTGCGGAAAAACAAAAGTTCTTACCTCAAGAATAGCAAATATAATAAAATCGGGAGTTTCAGCCTATCAAGTACTTGCTGTAACATTTACAAACAAAGCTGCAAAAGAAATGAAAGAGAGATTATTAAAATGGCTTCCTGAAGAATCTGTAAACAGGATGTGGGTAGGGACATTTCATGGTATTTCTTGCAGGATATTACGTTCAGACATTGATAAATATATTTCAAAAGACGGAAAGAAATACGATAAATCATTTGTAATATATGATGATGCAGACATGAATCAAATTATAAAAAATGCACTAAAGAAACTTAACATGGATGAAAAAATTTACCCTATAAAACAATTAAGGCAAGTCATTTCAGATGCAAAAAACAGAATGATAACATCGTATGATTATGCGACAAGGGCAAGATCATACAGAGATGAACAGTATTCAAAAGTATATATGGAATATCAAAATCAGCTGTCATTAAATAATGCAGTAGATTTTGATGATATGCTGCTTATGGTCTGTGAGTTATTTAAAAAAAATGCTGAAGTAAGAGAAAAATATTTTAACAGATTCAAACACATATTGGTTGACGAATTTCAAGACACAAACCTTGCACAATACAACCTTATTAAGTCAATTTATACAAATGATAATCCCTTATATTCACCGGAAGGAAGAAGTTTATGCACAGTAGGAGATATTGATCAATCAATATACAGTTGGAGGGGTGCAGATTACAGAATTTTGTTAAACATGCAGGTCAATTTTCCTTATGC
>CANQLA010000209.1 GCA_947624605.1 Candidatus Gastranaerophilales bacterium
CATCGGTAGGAATTGCGAAAGACTCAACTGCAAATCTGTGGGCAGGAGAAAAAATAATAAAAGTTTCTAAATCTTTATTCAAATACTGATAGCCCTTAGCAGCGAGAGCACCGGAGTACATAATACCGGCATGAGGGACGATAATAGCTCTTGAAGCATATTGACAATCTTTTTGATAATTTGTAGAAAAAGAATCTAATGTTGAAGCCAATTCATCTTTGTCAGAGGTATAAAATTGACCTGCAACGGAAGGTTTTTTAATTTTCATAATTGATATTCTCCAAACAATATATTAAAACACTATATAATAAATTATAATATGAAAAAGAAAGAAAATAAAATGGAAAATATAAAAATCAAATGTGAAATTTGTCCGAGGGAATGTTTGCTAAAAGAAGGGCAAGCGGGATTTTGCAGAGTAAGGAGGAACATAAAAGGTGAAATAAAATCAGAAGTATACGGTTATACAACAGGATTATGTATAGATCCTATAGAGAAAAAGCCGTTATATCATTTTTATCCCGGAAGTGAGGTATTATCATTCGGGACATTTGGATGTAATATGGGATGTATTTTTTGTCAAAATCATCATATGTCAAAACACGATCAAGATTATTCACTGACATATAAAGCGAAACCCGAATATATAGTTGAAACAGCGAAGAAATACAAATGTAAAAGTGTAGCCTTTACATACAATGATCCTGTAGTGTACATAGAATATGCAGTTGATACAGCGAAACTTTGTCAAAGAGAAGGGATAAAGACAGTTGCGGTGACAGCAGGATATATTAATCCAAAACCGAGAGAAAAATTATTTGAAAATATGGATGCAGTTAATATTGATTTAAAAGGATTTACGGAGAATTTTTATAAAAGGAATTGTTATGCAAAGATAGGACCTGTTTTAGATACGATAAAATATGCAGTGAGAGAAACAAACTGTGAAGTTGAAATAACAACGCTTTTAATAGATGGAGAAAATACGGATACAGAGATTTTAAAACGGGAATACGAATGGATAATAACGAACGTAGGAGAAGAGATACCATTGCATTTAAGCGGATTTCATCCGGATTATAGAATGAAGAATAAAGAGAAAACGAGATATGAGACATTAATCAGAGCATATAGAGCAGGAAAAGAGATAGGATTAAAGAATGTATACACAGGAAACATAGTTGATACGGAAACATCAGCTACATATTGTCCGAATTGCGGAGAAAAAATGATAGAGAGAAAAGGGAAGGAAATAGAAATAATAAATATGAAAGAAGGAAAATGTAATAAATGCGGAAGTACAATATACGGAAGTTTTAAATAATATGTAAAAAAGCGACGATTTATGATATTATGATTGACGAAAATAGAAAACAGAGGGAAAGGTATGCCTTCAATGGAAGAAAATAGAAAAAAATATGAAACGGTAATAGGGCTGGAAGTACATGCCCAATTAAAAACGAAATCAAAGATATTTGCTCCGGATGCAACAGATTTTGGGAAAGAGCAAAACACGCAGATAAGTGCAATAACACTTGGCATGCCGGGGGTATTACCGGTATTAAATAAAGAAGTAGTTAATATGGGGATATTAACCGGACTGGCACTTCACTGTGAAATACCGAAGAGATGTAAATTTGACAGAAAGCAATATTTTTATGCGGATTTACCGAAGGGATATCAAATTTCGCAATATGATGAGCCGATATGTAAAAACGGATACATAGAAATACAAGGAAAGAAGATAGGAATAACCAGAGCGCATTTAGAAGAAGATGCAGGGAAACTGGTACATGCGGGAGCGACAGGGATAGCAGGTTCAACATATTCGTTAGTAGACTTAAACAGAGCAGGGACGCCATTGTTAGAAATAGTTTCCGAACCTGATATGAGATCATCGGAAGAAGCGAGAGCATACATGGAGGAATTAAGGACAATATTAAGATATATAGGGGTATGTGACGGAAATCTTGAAGAAGGGTCAATGAGGTGTGATGCAAACATATCAGTAAGACCGATAGGTCAAAAAGAGTATGGAACGAGGGCGGAAATCAAAAACGTAAACAGTTTTAAAGCATTGCAAAGAGCAATAGAATATGAAGTTGACAGACAAATAGAGATTATAGAAGAAGGCGGAGAAGTTGTACAAGAGACAAGATTATGGGATGATAATTCCGGAGAGACACGCTCTATGAGGGGAAAAGAAGATGCTCACGATTATAGATATTTTCCGGAACCTGATTTAATGCCGCTTGAAATTTCTGAAGAATGGAAAGAAAGAATCAAATCAAAAATGCCTGAGTTGCCTGATGCAAAGAGAGCAAGATATGAAAAATTAGGGTTATCGGCATATGATGCAAATGTAATAGTAGAACAAATGGAAACGGTGCTATTTTATGATGAAGTATTGAAATCAGGAGCAGATGCAAAAATTGCGAATAACTTTCTTATGAAAGAAGTGACGGCATTTTTAAAGGAGAATCACATCAATGTAAATGAAACAAAATTAACGACGGAATCTTTTACGGAATTAGTTAAGATGGTTTCAGAAGGAGTAATTTCTAACAATATAGGAAAGCAGATTATAGTAACGCTGTTAAAGGAAGGCGGAAGTGCGAAAGAAATAGTAGAAAAAGAGGGATTAAGCACAATTACGGACGAGGGCAAACTCAAAGAGATAATAGATAATATAATAGAAAGCAATCCAAAACAGGCGGAGCAGTATAGAAGCGGAAAGGATAAATTATTCGGATTTTTTGTAGGGCAAGCGATG
>CANQLA010000210.1 GCA_947624605.1 Candidatus Gastranaerophilales bacterium
TAGGCAGAGATTAGTTAAAAACGATATTAGATAGAAATTAATAATAAGGAATTGTCTTTTGCAGGAAAATGAGCCTCAAGTAGTTCTTATATTAAATTCCAAAGCAGACGGACTTCCCAAACAGGGTTTTATGGAACAAATTGCAAAATATTATAATCTTCCGATAATTAACGTTGCTTCTGCAATACAACCCGAAATTGCTTCAGGAAGAATGCACAAAGACAAATTTTATATTGATGAATATAATGTTACGCAATATGGTGAAAGTATTTTATCAAAGTTTATAGAAAATTACATAAAACAGGCAGATAAAACTAAAAAGGAAACATCGTATAATATTCCGTCCCGGATGTATACAGGCGGTAATTTTACAAATATAAAATTCATACCTGCGGAAGATATTAAAACAGATAATTCAGCTTCTTATACAAAATTTTTTGCGGACAATAAATATTTTCCCTATCGAATTAAATATATGCACAACAGCGGAAATATTCCGCTGTTGTATACGTTAAAGGCTTCAAACATATGGATTATTTCTCCTGTTGCATCAGACAGAAAAGATATTGCAGAAATTTACATAAACGGAAAAAAGACAATGCAAATCACATCTAATGCAAAAAATATAGAAGATATACCGAATGTATATAAAATATTCTCATCAGATCATATTGAAGATATTGCGGTTGGAATAATAATAAAAGAAGAATCCGAAAAGAGTGCGGTAGAAGATAATGCAAATGAAAGCAGAGATAGTAAAAAAGACAATGAAGAAGAAATAAATCCGGATAGTTTATCTCGAAACAGTGATAGAAGTTTTGAAATTTGGGGTATGGCATATAGACAATAGCATATATTGCAAAATAATTCTAATAGAAAATAACAGCTAAATATGATATAATAAGGAAGTTATTATAAAAGGAGATTTATTATGAAAAAAATGATGTTGTTATTTGTTTGTGTTATAGCAATGGGACTTTATGCAGATGCTGCCGCTAATCACCCAATGTACGATATGTTTCAAACGTGGGTTGGAACACCGGTAAAAGAAGTTGTAAAATACTGGGGTAATCCTACAGATATTGATTATGAGAGAGGGCAAACCGAATACGAATGGAAAGAGGTCGGAACAAGATTTATTCCGGGAACACAGTATCAGCAGAAAACAGAATGTGAAAGAAAATTAATAGTGGATGTATCCGGAGTTGTTGTATATGGTACTTTTAGCGGAGACGGATGTCCATTTACTACGGAAGGTGTCAAAAAATGGAATAAGCCCGCAAAATAAAATATTAATTTTTTTCTAAAATAAAAGTTACAGGACCGTCGTTGATTAGTGCAATATCCATTTTTGCACCAAAAACGCCGGTCTGTACGTTTAAACCGCTTAGTTTCAGCATTTCAATGAAATCAATGTACATTTTTTTTGCATCAATAGGGTTCATAGCATTGTCAAAACTTGGTCTTGTGCCTTTTTTAACATCACCTGCGAGAGTAAATTGAGACACAACCAGTAAACTTCCGTTAATATCTTTGATTGACAAGTTCATTTTTTGATTTTTATCTTCAAAAATTCTAAGTTTTAGTATTTTTTCGCAAAGGTACTCAGAAAAATTAATGGTATCATTTTTTTCTACACCGAAAAAAATCAAAAGACCCTGATTAATAGAAGAAAACAATTTTCTGTCTATGGTGACGGAAGCATTTTTAACTCTTTGAATAACAATTTTCATAAGATTATATTACCAAAAAAAAATTATTTTGATAATTTTTTTAGAGTTATAATTTATGTGAGGTGATTTTATGAAAAAAATTGATTATAAAAGAGACATTATACAGCCGGATATTATTAACGAATTATTAGAGAAAAAGACAGATAAAAAAAACATTGATGAAATATTAAATAAAGCATTAAAGTTAAAGGGACTCAATTTAGAAGAATCAGCAGAGCTTTTAAATGTTGAAGATGAGGAATATGCAGAAAAAATATTTAAAGCGGCAAAAGAGCTTAAAGAAATAATATACGGAAACAGGATTGTGTTATTTGCCCCATTATATGCAGCGAATGTATGTACAAACAATTGTTTGTATTGTGGATTCAGGGCAGATAATAAAAATATAGAAAGATGTGTGTTAACTCCGGAAGAAGTAGCGGAAGAAGCAAGAGCCATAATGAATTTAGGGCATAAAAGAATAGTGCTTTTGACAGGAGAAGATTATAAAGCAACAGGATTAGATTATTTAGGGGAATGTATAGAAAAGATATATGAAGCAAAGGTATTTAACGGAGAAATAAGACGAATCAATGTAAATATAGCACCGTTGAGTATAGATGATTTTAAAAGATTAAATTCATTTGGAATAGGAACATATCAACTGTTTCAAGAGACATATAACGAAGAAATATATAAATATGTTCATCCATCGGGGAAAAAGGCAAATTACAGGTGGCGATTGGAAGCTATGGACAGAGCCTTGGAAGCAGGGCTTCACGATGTAGGAATAGGGCCGTTATTCGGACTTACGGATTATAGATTTGAAACATTAGCGACATTAATGCATGCACACCATTTAGATGAAAAATATAATATAGGTCCGCACACAATTTCCGTTCCGAGGATTGAACCTGCGAAAGGTGTTACATTTAGTGAAAACCCACCTGAAAAAATCAGTGATTTTGCATTTAAAAAGATAGTTGCAGTATTGAGATTATCTGTTCCATATACAGGTATTATATTATCGACACGAGAGCTG
>CANQLA010000211.1 GCA_947624605.1 Candidatus Gastranaerophilales bacterium
CCTGTTATCTTTTCGGGTAAAAAATATTTCACAAAATAATAAATATATGGAAAATATCAATTTTAATATAGTTTTAGTTGAACCTGAAATACCGCATAATACGGGAAATATAATAAGAACATGTGCTTGTACCGGTTCTTGTTTATATTTAGTCGGACGAATAGGTTTTTCTCTTGATGACAAACATTTAAAAAGATGCGGATTAGATTATCATGATTCAGTTAATATAAAAAAATATAATAATTTGCAATTATTACAAAATGATTTTCCAAATTCAAATTTTTATTATCTTACTACTAAGAGTAAAAATATTTATACGGAATGTAAATTTCAGCACGGAGATTTTTTGGTTTTTGGCCCTGAAACAAGAGGGTTAGATGAAAATTTCTTATTTTCTAATATGGAAAAAACTCTTACAATACCCATGAAAATCGGTCAAAGAAGTCTTAATCTTTCTAATTCAGTTGCAATTGTAGTTTATGAGGCAATAAGGCAATGCGGATTGGGTTAAATGACTTATTAAAAAATTTTCCTAAGCGATTGGAAGATTCTCATAAAGGTACTTATGGGAAAATATTGAATATTGCAGGTTCAAAGTATTTTCCCGGAGCTGCAATTTTGTCATCTTTGTCTGCATTAAAAGTTGGAGCGGGTTATGTTACACTCGCCTGTCCCGAACAAATAGCACAGAGTATAATAAGTTATTGTCCAGACATTACAATATTACCTCTTCAATCAGAAAATACAGGCATTATTGATATTAATTCCGTTAAAATTTTATCGGAATATATAACAAAATTTGACGTAATTTCAGTTGGTTCAGGTTTAACCACCGAATTATGTACTCAAAACTTTATTGTTGATTTTTTAGGCAGTGTACAAAAGCCGGTAATAATCGATGCTGACGGTTTAAATGCAATAGCTGCTCAAAATTTCAATAAACTTCCGCAACAAACTATAATTACTCCTCATCCTATGGAATTATCAAGATTATTGAATATTTCGGTAAAAGAAATTCAATCGGAAAGGGAAAAGTTTGCAATATCAGCTTCAAAAAAATATAATTGCATAACTGTTTTAAAAGGTAAAAACACAATAGTTACCGACGGTTTTGACATTTATGTTAACACTACGGGAAACTCTGCTCTTGCAAAAGCAGGCTCCGGAGACGTATTAACAGGAATAATAAGCGGACTATATGCACAATCCGGAAAACTATTTGATTCTGCGGCATTTGGAACATATATTCATGGTCTTGCAGCTGATATAGCCATTTCAGAGTTCACGGAATACGGACTTTTAGCTTCGGAATTATTAAGGTTCATACCAAAAGCAATAGAAAAAATTATTGGATTTTTAAAGGCATAATAGGAAAAATGGATAGAATTAGCGAATTACAACAAATAATACACAAAGACCCTTCAAACTTTGATGCCATGCGAGAACTGGCATATGCATTAACGGATATTGGAGAAAACGAGAGTGCCTTAAAGGCATTATCATATCTTGTTAAAATTTTTCCTAACGAAGCGAAGCTTCATTATAACATCGGCATTGTTATGGAAAAATTAAAACAAAATGAAAAGGCAATAACTGAATATCAAACAGCCTTAAGCCTGGAACCTGAGGAAACAGATTACATGTATAATCTTGCTTGTGCATATTTAAACAAAAAAGAATACGAAAATGCAAAGTTGCTTTTTTTAAAAGTTTTAAACACGGATAGCGAAGATGAAAACACCATTTTCCATTTAGGAATGATAAATTCAAGACAAAATAATTCACAAGATGCAATTTCTTATTTGGAAAAAGCAGTTTCATTAAATCCAGAAGATTCCATCGCAAGATTTTATTTAGCGTATGAATATAAAAAAATAGGCAGAACAGAAGATGCATTACAAGAATATGAAAAAGTTTTAACTTATTCTCCTGATTACAGCTGGGCATATTTTAACATTGCAGCAATATATTGGGAAGCCGGAGATGTGGTTAATGCTATCGAAAATCTTGATAAAACAGTTGAATTAAATCCCCATGATACAAAAGCCTATGAACTTTTTGTAAAAATACTTCTAAAAGAAAATAATGACCAAGGAGCAATGGCCGTAATAAAAAAAGCTATTAGTGATAATCAGGAATGCGGTGATTTATACTACACCGCCGCACAGGTTTGTAAAAAATTAAAAGATAAAACAAATTATGAAAAATTTTTAAAATCTGCAATGCAATATCCATCAACTTTATCTGTTCCGGTAAAAGAAGTAAGAAAAGAATTAATAGGACAATAATTATAAAATTTTTTCTGCTGATTTAACTCCGTTATAAAGCTATTATATTACAAAATATTAAGATAACAAAATAAAACATGGCAATTTTTATAAGAGTATATACTTTATATATACACAAGGATAAAATGGAGGATAGAGAAAATGGGAATTAATGTAAATGAAATTATTAAACTAGTAAATATTGTAGGACAAGTTCAAACCGGTGCAGCACAAGGAGTTCAAGGACAAAATCAACAAGGCGGCGGACAAAGTATTTTTCAAAAACTCGGAATTAATAGTACAGATGACTTAAAAGCAGGTTTTGAATTATTTAGGGAAGATCCGTCGGGAACAAGCAAAGTAGTAGCTGAAACTTTAGGTGGTTGTCCTGAATTGGCAGCAAAATTAGGTGGAAAAATAGGTGGTTTAATTAATAAGTTTTTAGCATAGTTAAAGTCTAGATTTA
>CANQLA010000212.1 GCA_947624605.1 Candidatus Gastranaerophilales bacterium
AATTGATGAAGTACCTCTCCTGTAGAACTCAATCCGTCATATAAATAGTTTATCTTACCAAATCCGGGATTCGTCTTATGATGATCAATATTTATTGTTACTTCTGCCTTGTCAAAAAAGTTTAATGCATTACTCAGTCTGTCTTTTGCCGCACAGTCTACAGATATTACCAAATCAAAATTCTTGTTATTTATCTGTTTGTATGTTTTATACGTGTTAACAAATGACAAAAAATCATATGTTTTCGGTATATTACCTGAAGAATATAAAACTGCTTCTTTGTTATATTCTTCCTTAATAAACATTGCAAGTGCGGTAGATGAACCTATACAATCACCGTCAGGATTAACATGAGAAATAATTAAAATATTTTTTGCTTTTTCAATTGCTGATACTATATTCTTCTCAATGTCATTCATATTCTACTCTTTTTAGTTTGAAAATAATTGCTTTTTTATTATAATGATTAGAGTAGTTTTAATCAAGATATTTTTTAATATTATGAACTTGCAATTATATTTTAAAATAATAATACTATTATTTCTTATTATAAAATTTTGTGAATTGTTTACAAATGCCGTAGAACATTTGGGTATACATTTTAAAATTAAAGATGGTGCTTTAGGCAGTATTTTTGCTGCAATAGGAACTGCTCTTCCCGAAACTGTTTTGCCGTTAATTGCCGTATCCGGTGCTTATTTCACACATTCTGATATTTCTTTGGGACAACAAATAGGCAAAGGTGCAATTTTAGGTTCTCCTTTTATGCTTTCTTCCTTTGCTTTCTTCTCTGTTGCACTTTGGGTTTGTTGCTTTTCTTTAACAAAAAAAAGAAATTGTAATATTCATATTGATTCTAAGTTTTTTATCAGGGACTTAAAATTTTTTATGCTTGCCTATACTATCGGTATTCTATCGTCTTTGCATTTATTCTCTTATTTTAAACTTTACATTGGTTTGTTTCTAATAATATACTACTTATTTTATGCCGTATCAACCGTAAAAAAACATTCTTGCGGTGCTGATGAATATTGTGAAGATATGTGTGAACCGCTTATGCTTTCTAAATTTAAATTTTTTAATATTAAAAACGAAATCTGTCTTATTTATTTTCAACTTTTAATATCTGTAAGCGGTCTTATTATTGCCTCGCATCTTTTTGTGGAAGGCATTAAAGAAACAGCTCTGATATTAGGAATATCTGCAATGATAATAAGTTTATTTATTGCACCCGTTGCAACCGAACTTCCCGAAATAATTAACGGATTAGTATGGAGTTCTCAAAAAAAAGACACCCTTGCTTTATCAAATATTACGGGTGCCATGGTATTTCAAGCGTGTTTGCCCATGTCTGTCGGTATTTTCTTTACTGATTGGTCACTTTCTAAAGAGGCTGTCTTTAATGTTTTAACAGTTTATCTTGCAATTTGTATTTTATTATTTATTGCAAAAATTTCAAAAAATTACATTAATGCGAAAGTTCTTCTGCTTTGCGGATTTCCTTATTTATTTTATATAATTTTTACTTTGTATAATATTCTGTGATGACAAAATGTATTTTTTGACTTAAAATAACTTTGTTATTTATTGAGGTATAAATCTTTGTTTCAAAAATTTACGGAAAAGGCAATAACTGCCGTCAAAGAATCTCAAATATCAGCAATCCGCCTGGGGCATAAAAAAATATACCCCGAACATTTATTATGGGCATTAAGTAAAAAAACAAATGAACTTGGGGCAAAAATATTAAAAATGAACCATGCAACTCCTGAAAATATAGAAAAAGCTATTGTGAATATATTACAGGACAAAGAATATAAACAACCCGCAGCAAGCGTTGCTTTTAGTATTAGAATTAAAAAAGTTTTTCAAAAAGCTTATGATATTGCTCTTCAAAACGGAAACGGCTTTGTGAAAACAGAACACCTCTTTTATGCTTTGCTTTGTACTGATTGTTCCGGTCTTACACCTGTTTTCGATATGCTTTATGTTGATATTGATAAAGTTAAAGATATAATGAGAAAAATTGTTGAAAAACGCTCAAAACAAAAAGAAAAACACCCTGAAGGATTTGATAACAAAGAAACTGATGATAAATACAATCAAATTCTATCGTTGGTAAAAGATCCGGAATCTGCTTCAATATTTAGTCGTGCAGTAGCCAAGTTGACTACATCGGAATATGAAATTCTGGGTACAGAACAAATTATGTTGTCAATTTTAGAAGACACGTCCGTGGAACTGACTTCTACTTTAGCTTCTGTTGGTATCAGTTTTGAAAAATTCTCTCAAAAATTAAGTCAAATTACATCAAGACTGGCGGAATATGAAGATAAACAAATTATTTTTACTCCAAATGCTTTAATAGCTCTTGTTAATGCTTCGGAAATCGCAAGAGAATTAGGAAGCACTGCTGTTCGTCCGGAACATATT
Organism: Candidatus Gastranaerophilales bacterium; assembly: GCA_947624605.1. Lineage (GTDB taxonomy): Bacteria > Cyanobacteriota > Vampirovibrionia > Gastranaerophilales > Gastranaerophilaceae > RUG841. The sequence goes on from CANQLA010000212.1 coordinate 2,434, forward strand.
GTTTTGGGATTGTTAAAATCAAAAAAAGGATATGACGCCATTTTATTAAATATTTCAAATTCATACTCACCAAATATAAATACATTTTTAGGAAATGGAAACTTTTCAAATTATTCAAATAAAGAAGTAAATCAATTATTATCAGAAGTTAATAATATTACAGATGATAACTTACTAAAAGAAAAATATAAAAGAATAATGCAAATTTATAATGACGAAAAACCATTTTTAAGTATATCTAGGAAAAAAAATTTATTAGTATATAATGCTAATT
>CANQLA010000213.1 GCA_947624605.1 Candidatus Gastranaerophilales bacterium
ATGCAATGTATTGAAAAAATGATTGCAGTAGACGGTTAACTATTTTGACAAACAGATAAAAAATTTGTCAATAAGTTAATATCGTCAACTTTTCTAATAAAAAAAGTGCAATAAATAAGTCTTATTTTGAACGGCAAATTTAATATATTTATTATCAGTAATACTCCGTTAAGCTTATCTGAGAATTGATGGATATTAAATCTTTTTGTCATCGTAATAGTTCGTTATATAAAACTTTAGTTTCAACAATATCAAAAAATTTATTTTGATAACTTTTAAAACAGTTTTAACATTATGTGAAATACTGAATAAAATGTGAATGATATCTTGGCAGCTTGTACCATGTTTTAATTCTAATAATTTATAAATAAAATCTATCTCCAAAAATTGACAAAATATTATACACTAATTGCCCAATTTAAAAAAATAATGATAAAATACTTATTATAGAGGTAAAGATGATAATATCGAATGATGAGAAACTCCCGATAATAAAAAAGAAAACAGATAAGCTCAATCCATCAATAACAGATTTTGATAAAACATTTGAAAATAATATCAGACCGAAAACATTTGATAGTTATATAGGACAGACAAATTTAAAATCGATGCTCAAAATATCAATAGAAGCAGCGAAGAAAAGAAATGTACCGCTTGACCATTTGTTATTTTACGGTCCGCCGGGTCTCGGAAAAACAACATTAGCATGCGTAATAGCAAATGAAACGAGCTCAGAGATAAAAATCACGTCAGCACCGGCGATAGAGCGGCCCAGAGATATAATAGGGATTTTAATGTCGCTCAAACCCGGAGAAGTTTTATTTATAGATGAAATTCACAGACTGAATAAAGTAGCAGAGGAGATATTATACCCTGCGATGGAAGATTTTTTTCTTGACATGAATACAGGAAAAGGACAGTCGCTAAAAACGTTAAGAGTGCCTATACCTAAATTTACACTAATAGGAGCGACAACAAAAGCAGGAGCCTTATCTGGTCCGTTAAGAGACAGATTTGGAATAGTTCACAGATTAGAATTTTATTCAAAAGAAGAATTAAAACAAGTGATAATCAGGACAGCCGAGATACTGAATATAAGCATTACTGATAAAGGAGCAGAAGCAGTAGCAATGCGTTCAAGGGGAACACCGAGAATAGCAAACAGGCTTGTTAAAAGAGTTTCAGATTATGCACTTGTTAAATCGAACGGAGTTGTAGATGAACAAATAGCAAATAAGGCATTGGACAATTTAAACATAGATAAAACAGGGTTAGACGGAACGGATAGAGGGCTGATAAAAATAATAGCGGAAAAATATCAAGGAGGTCCGGTCGGTTTAGAAACTCTTGCGGCGGCATTAGGAGAAGATTCAAAGACGATAGAAGAAGTATATGAACCATATTTGCTGCAGGAGGGATATATACAAAGAACGCCGAGAGGCAGAAAAATAACACCTTATGCTGTGAAAATGCTGAATTTAAATAATAGTAATGTACAACAAACATTGTTTGAATAAACAAAACGCATAGTAAAAGATAAAGACGTTATAAATTCCATTTAGGACTTAATTTCCCAAATTTTATGTTGTTATAATAATAGGCTAAAATCTGATAAGCATTGTACCCTTGTTTAGCCAGGTTATTAGCACCGTGCTGGCTCATACCGACACCGTGGCCCATTTTCTTTAAATTTCCGTCATAAGATGGAACAGATCGCAGATAAGGTAAGTCTTTGTGCCAAACATCACCGGTATTTTGAGTCTGACCGCCGGCGGAAGCACAATAAAAAGCAGTAATAACCTGTTTGTTTTGAGTAACGACAATACCGAAAGTTTTTGCAACAACCAAATTAGTTCTGTTAGTTTCACTTGTAGCACCGCCGTATGCCTGATCTTCGGTATTATCTTTTAAATCGAAACCCCTGCTGCCATTTTTACCCAAATTAGCAATAGCATAACTTCTTGCAGCAATAGCTTGAGCTTTTAAAGCTTCTTCTTCCCAGTTGGAAGGCATTTCTGACGGAACAACACCCAAAAGATAATCTTCTAATTTAACATCATTTATAACTGTCAAAGATTTATTCCTGTTGTTAATGATTAAACTTCCTCTGTACCAACGATTTTTTGCACATACAAAACCGTTTGTATCTGTTTTTATGGTAATAGAATTTGTACCTAAATCATACTTTTTCCCGGAAATAATAATTTCAATTTCATCTTTTTTTGCTCGTAATTCATAAGATTGCATCGGAGATAATGTGCAAATCATCCTTCCGGAATATGTATCGCTAATTACAGCCTTTACCGAAGCACCGGTGATTATTTTGGGAACATCAATTTGTAAACCCACTTTTATTGCATCGGCTTTTAAAACAGATACAAATAGAAATAATACTATTACGACTATATAATGTAACAATTTTTTATTCATAAAATTATTGTACCACTGATTATAAAATATTAACCCAAATAATTATTTTTGTCCTCTAAAGAATTGATTTTACAAGTTTAAAATTTATTTTTGACTTTTAATAAGTTATCATTAAATAGTGAATGACAAGGAGTGATATTTATGATAATCAAAGGCGGAATTGATTATTTTGAAC
>CANQLA010000214.1 GCA_947624605.1 Candidatus Gastranaerophilales bacterium
CAATTACAACCGTGTGGAAAAACCTGCCGTTATAATTGTCAAAGACGGCTCATCCGATATAATAATTGAACGACAAACTTTTGAAAACTTAGTTGAAAATGATAGGATACCTGATCTATTGGAATAGAATATGAAACAAATTTCTTTTAATTCATTAATACAACATATTTCTGATGTTCTTCACTTAACTACGGTTGACGTTATTCAAGTTATTATTATTATTGCATTTACTTTATTTGTTTATAATCAATACATAAAGGGAACTCATTCCGAAAAATTAGTAAAAGGTTTGATAGTTCTTATAGTTGCCTGGGGACTCAGTGAACTGTTGGTATTGGTAAAATTATCAATACTGGGGTTTTTCTTAAAAGCAATTATATCAGTTATTGTATTTAGTTTAGTTGTAGTATTTCAACCCGAATTGAGAAAATTTTTAGGATACTTAGGTCAGACAGGTTTTTTGAATAAAGAATTTTTTTCTATAAAGAAAAAGGATATAGATATAAAAATAATAAAAGAAATATTAGAGCCAATAAAATATTGCAGTAAAACACATTGCGGAGCATTAATAGTTTTTGGTAAATATGACAGTGATTTTTTGTTTTCAGATGTGGGAACAAAAATAAATGCGGACATTTCTTGCCAATTAATTTTAACAATTTTTCATCCTAATACCCCCCTTCATGATGGAGCAATGATAGTTGTTGATAATAAAATTACAGCAGCAGGAGTATTATTACCACTAACGGAAGATCCAAAATTAAGTTGGAAATATGGAACAAGACACAGAGCAGCAATTGGTATGAGTGAAGCTTCCAATTGTGCTTGTCTTGTTGTATCTGAAGAAACAGGAGATGTTTCTATAGCTATTGATGGTACATTAAAGAAGTATGAAGACATTTCGGAATTAAGAGATGATTTAACAAAAATCTTGGGACTGGAAAATAAAACAACGCCGTCTCTCTTAAATTTGAACTTGTTTCCGTTTAATATAGTAAAAAAGGGAGATTAATCAAATGAGTGTTATTGACAAAATCCTTCAAGAAAAAATATTCGGTGTAATTCGTATATCTGAACCCGAAAGAGTAATAGAAATTGCATCTGCACTTAACAGAGCCGGTATAAATATAATTGAAATAATTATTCAAAATGCAGAAATTGTGGATGTAATACATTATTTGAATACAACAACAGATAATCTTACTATTATGGCAGGAGGAATCATAACACAAAGGCAGGCACAAACAGCAATTAATGCAGGTGCTGCTGTTATAGTATCTCCGGTTTTTCAAATGAATTTGGTAAGAATATGTCAAACAAACAAAAGACCGCTTATTATGACAGCAACAACACCAAATGAGGCATATTCCGCCTGGAAAGCAAGAACTCCGTTAATTAAAATATATCCTACAAAACCTATGGGAGGTGCAATGTATATAGAAGATATGCTTAGACCTATGCCCTTCTTAAATATAATAGCTACCGGCAGCATTGAAACAGATGATGTTATTGACTATCTTAATGCCGGTGCTAAAGCTGTAGGAATCGGACGTTCACTTTATAAAAATGCTAATGCTGATGAAATTGAAAACAGAGCAAAACATTTGTTAGAAATTATTAAAAATTATAAATAAATTAATCATTTCAATTATAATTACATTTTACCGTTAAAAATCCCTTTTATTTAAAATAAAAGGGATTTTTTAACAATGTTCCGTTCAAATTTAACTTATACAGTCGGATTTGTTACTTGCTGCTTTTTACGTTTTTCTTCTTCAGCTTTTTCAGCTTGCTCTTGTTGACTGATATTTTCTTGAGCAATAGCTTCTTCCTCTTTAAGTAATGCTATTTCTTCAAAATCATCATTTATTACTTGTGCCTCTGATTGTGCTTTTGAATTAGCTGCATCAATAATTTTTGACTTAACATCTTCACGTTTAATTCCGATTTTATTCCAGGCATCTGTCATCTTTTCATCAAGGTTATTAATATTTTCTTCAAATTCAGCAAATACATCATCAAAATCTAACGCACTTTTAGCTTCAAATTCATCTTTTGCAAATCTGTTAATTCCGCTGTCTTTGTCAGAAAAATCATAATTTGAATCAAGCCAATCAAGTTTATCTAATGTATTATAACCATTATTAATATTTTGACCGTTAAATGTTAATCCGAATGTGCCAAGTAAAGTATTGCCATTAGCCATGTCTTGATTTATAGAATTGTAACTGTTTAAATTTATAGAATCTCCATCAGCAAATAAATCAGAAGCATTTTTAACCGATTGTGTACCATTTGCATCAGTAACAACCATTTTTAAATCTGACATTTCATCTTTTGTAACTTTACCATCTCCGTTTGTATCCAGAGCAGCCATTTCATTCCAACCGTCATCCGCACCTAAAAATTCTTTTTCGTTGCTCAATTTACCGTTTGAATCTTTATCTACAAAGAAATCATATCTTGTCGATCCTGATTTAAAACCGATAGGATCACATTTTTGACAGTCAGGATCTTCCGCACACAGTTCTTCTTTTAATTTGGAAATTTCTTCTAGTTTTTCTTCTATTTCATCTTCTTTATGGTCTTTTCTATATTCAATA
>CANQLA010000215.1 GCA_947624605.1 Candidatus Gastranaerophilales bacterium
CATTTATTTGAGGCATATATTCAATCGCAACATCAAGACGGGGATTGCTGCCCGGGTTATACATACCAACATCAATTAAATCTTTATTTTCACGATATAATGACATTAAAGTTCTCATTTTTGCAGCAGCAGCTTTATGTTCCGGAGAACATACCGCACCAAAAAGACGACTTATACTGCCTAAAACATCTATTGCAGGATAATGGTTCATTTCTGCAACCTTTCTTGACAGAAATATATGACCGTCTGTAATACCGCGAACAGTATCTACTATTGGATCATTAATATCATCACCTTCCATCAGAACAGTGTATAAAGCCGTTATTGAACCTTTAGGAGAATTACCGGCACGTTCGAGAACTTTTTGCAGCCAAGAAAATATTGAGGGAGGATACCCCTTCATTGTAGGAGGTTCTCCGATTGACAAACCGACTTCACGTCCTGCCATTGCACATCTTGTTACAGTATCTGTCATAAGAAAAACTTTTTTACCTAAATCTCTAAAATATTCACAAACAGTAGTAGCCGTATGCAGACATTTTTGACGAATTAACGGAGGTTGATCTCCCGTTGAACAAACTAAAACAGATTTAGCCATACCCTCAGGACCCAATGCATCTTCAATAAACTCTTTAACTTCTCTTCCGCGTTCTCCGATTAGTGCAACTACGTTAACATCAGCATCGGAATTTCTTGCAATCATTCCTAAAAGTGTTGATTTTCCGACTCCGGAACCTGCAAACAGACCCATACGCTGACCGCCTCCTAAAGTTAAAAGTGCATCAATTGCTCTTACTCCGCAGGAAAATTTTTGAGATATTATCGGTCTTTCAAATGCATCTGGAGGAGGATTATCTATTTGCATCCATTTTGCATCACTTGAAATATCCAACGGCTTTCCGTCAATAGGCTCTCCCATCGGCGAAATTACTCTCCCCAGCAAAAAATCTCCCATAGGTACCGTTATCGGTTTTCCTGTTGACTGAACCAAAGATCCTTGTCCTATACCAGAACCATCATACAACAACAGCAACTGTGCATATTCTCCTTTAAATGCAACAACTTCAGCAGGTTTTCTTTCTCCGACACTCGTTTCTATAAAACACAAATCACCTATTTTTAACCCGGGTAAATTTACTTCTACAGTTAGTCCGAGCAGCTTTGATACCGATCCTTTATAACTGAACAACGGCGTATTGTGTATTACTTCAAATGCTCTTTTCTTTGTAAATTCTATCGATTTTTCTATATTTTGACTTAATTCCATCTTAACTGTTTCCAAAATTGTAATCTTGCATATATGCTTCTCCAATAGTATCTACAGCTTCTACTCTTATGTCCGTTATTAATTCGGAATATGAAATTACAACTATTGTGGGAATATGTCTTTCCAAAAGTTGATAAAGAGGAAGTCGTATCCTTGGTGAACAAAGAATAACAGGTTGTCTGCCAATATTTTGATGGGCTCTCATTAATGTCTGTGCGGATGATTCTATTAACTCTTGAACCTGTAACGGATTTAATAAAAACATTGTTCCTAACTCTGTCCTTTGGCAACTGTCATCTAATGTTTTTTCCCATTCTGAGGATAATGTTAATGCATATAAAACTTTGTCCGATGTAGAATGCGATAAACATATTTGTCTTCCTAAAGCAGCTCTTAATCGTTCTGACAGTATATCCGGTTCTTTTGAAAATCTTGCATAATCGCAAAGTCGTTCAAATATAAACATTATATCTTTTATTGATACTTTTTCTCTGATTAAATTGACAAATATCTTTCTTAAGTCACTCGTTGAAATAATTGTCGGAACAAGGTCATTAACGAGAGTCGGATCTTGACTTTTTACAAGTTCCATTAGTTTTAACACGTCAGTTTTTGTCATTACTTCATCTACATACTTACGCACACTTTCCTGAAGATGTGTAACTATTACGTCTACGGAATCAACTTGGGTTAACCCGTCACGTGGATCAAAGTCATCAGGATTTAACCAATATGCTTGAGTTTGGAAAGTTGGATCTATTCCGACTATAGCATCTTTCGGAACATCTTTTCCTAAAGAATCCCACTGATCGGCAATAACCATGTTCTTACCCGGATAAACTTTTCCCACAGCAACAGTATTACCTCTTATCGCAATCATATACTCATTTGCATCCAAGGCAGACGAATCCATAATTCTTATATTTGGAATAATAAAGCCAAGTTCATCAGTAACTCTTTGACGAAGTGCTGCAATTTTCGGAAGTAATTGCCCCTCTTGATCGGGATCTGCAATAATGAGTAAGCCAGAACCTACCTGTAAACTTAAAACATCAACCCCTAATCTCTCGTACATCCTGTTAGGATTTACCAAATCCTGCATGTTTTGACGTACACTTTCTAATTGCCCGAGTTGTGCCTGTACGTCCTGATTAACAAGTACCGAAAACGCAGAAATTGCTATTATACCTGCATATAGCAAAAATGGAAACCACGGCAGCCCCGTCCAAAATGAAGTTACACCTATTATAGTTAAAAATCCGCACGCAAAAAACAAACTGAAAGGTTTGCTTAAAATTTGTGCTTCTAAATCTTTAC
>CANQLA010000216.1 GCA_947624605.1 Candidatus Gastranaerophilales bacterium
TCTATAATTTCAAATGCTCCCGTTTTTTGCCCTTCTATTCTGTATGGATTTAATGAATTTACAAGTGTTACAGGATATTTTTTCGATATTTCTATAACTCTTTCAAGCGCTTCATCAAAATTTCCGTTTATGGCTATTATATTTGCTCCATACATCATTGCTTGTGAAAGTTTTCCAAGTGCTATATATCCGTCTGGTATTAAAACATATGTCTGTATTCCGGCTTTTGCTCCATATGCTGCCGCTGCAGCACTTGTGTTTCCTGTTGATGCACATATTATTGCATTTGAATCTTCTTCGACTGCTTTTGATACAGCCATTGTCATTCCTCTATCTTTGAAACTTCCCGTCGGATTGCACCCTTCAAATTTTATATATACTTCTGCTTCAATTCCAACTTTTCTCGCTAAATTTTCCGCTTTTATCAGAGGTGTGTTTCCTTCGTTTAATGTTATTACAGGTGTTTTTTCACTTACCGGTAAGTATTCTCTATACTTATTTATTAATCCTTTATAATGTTTATCTGTACTCATTTCTTTTTCCTTAATTCATTAGTCTTATTAAATTATTTATTTTTACTATCGCACTTGATTTTTTCATTTCTTTTAATGCTTCTTTTACATTTTTTTCTTTGGATAATCCGGTAATAACAACTACTTCTGCTGTGCTATCCGGATTTGTTCCTTTTTGCAATATATCTGTAAGATTAATTTTATGATTTCCGCATATTGTTCCTATTACACCTATTGAGCCGGGATTATCTGTCGTATTCAGCGATATATAATATCTGTTTTCTGTTTCACCTATCTCTACGTTTTCTGCCTCTTCTGCACTTAATGCTAATATGTCTCCTGCTACGGAACTCGCAGTCGGAAATTCTCCTGCTCCGGGCCCTGTAAACATTATTTCTCCTACCGGTTTGCCTGTTAGCATTATTGCATTTGTTACATTATTTATGTTCGCAAGAACATGTCCTTCCGGTACTAACATCGGATGAACTCTCACATCTGCCCTTCCTGCTTCGTCAATTTTTGCACTCGCTATAAGTTTTATTTTATATCCTAATTCTTTTGCTAACTTTATGTCTTTATCCGTGATTTTTGTTATTCCTTCTCTATATATTCCGTTGATTTTTATTCTCTTATTGAATGCTATCGTCGCCAGTGTAACTATTTTGTATGCTGCATCAAATCCTTCTACATCTCCTGTCGGATCCGCTTCTGCATATCCCAGCTCTTGTGCTTCTTTTAATACCTCATCATACGATGCTCCGTCTTTATCCATCTTTGTAAGTATATAATTTGTCGTTCCATTTAATATCGCTGCTATTTTATTGATTTTATTCGCCCTTAATATCGTCTTTACAGGCATTATTATCGGTATTCCTCCTGCTATCGCTGCTTCATATAATATTACACGGTTCTTTTCTTTTGCTAATAAAAATAACTCCTCTCCGTGTTTTGCAAGTATTTCTTTATTTGCTGTCACTATATGTTTCCCGTTATTTATTGCTTTTTTTATTAAATCTAATGCAGGATTTACTCCTCCCATTACTTCTACAACTATATCTATATCAGGATTATCTACTATTTCTTCCGCTTTGTCCGTTAATAGTGATTTATCTAATCCCTCAATATTTCTTGGCTTGTTTATATCTCTTACTGCTATTTTTGTTATTTCAATACTGTCCCAAAAGTTTGATATAGTCTTGACTACTCCTGTACCTACCGTTCCTAACCCTATTATCCCTATTTTTATTTTTTTCATATTTCCCCTCTTTGGATTTGTTTTTATTAAATCACAAAAAAGAGTTTGTAACAATTTATTGAAATTATCTTTCAGTTTTTGTAAAATGTGCAGGAAGGATTTTTACATGAAAATTGTAATTTATGGTGCAAACAACAGAGGCTGGCTTATTGCAACTTCTCTATTTGAAGATCACGATGTTGTGATTTTAGACAAACCTGAAAACCTTTCTGAAGATTTTACTCAACTTGATATTGAAGTTGTTCAAGGTAATGCCGCTGATATTAATCTTTTGAAAGATAATAATTTGGTTGATTCTGATGTTTTTATCGCTTGTTCTGACTCTGATGAAGCTAATATTATTGCTTGTTTTATGTTAAAAGCAGTTTCAAAAGCTAAAACTGTCTGCTTTCTGACTAAAGATGAATACTTTGACTCTATTATGACGGTTAAAAATTCTAAATCTTATGATGATATATTTGCCGATTATATTATTAGACCTGAAGAACTCTTGATTCAAGAACTTTTTAGAATTATTACCGTACCAAGTGCTACCCATGTTGAAAATTTCGCACACGGTAAAGCAAGACTTCTTGAATATCCTATTAAAGATAATTCTCCCATTATTAACAAGCAAATTAAAAATTGTTCATTTCCCCCTGAAGTCTTGATAGTTGGCATTACAAGAGAATCTGAGCTTTTTATTCCTTCCGGTGAAACTGAATTAAAAGTCGGTGATAAAGTTATATTTATGGGTTCTGTTAAATCTTTA
>CANQLA010000217.1 GCA_947624605.1 Candidatus Gastranaerophilales bacterium
CATCAGCTAATTCAAAATGCAAAAATTAAAATTATCCTGCAATATACGCAACATTTCTTTGACCGCAATGTCTCTTGTTAAAAAAGATTCTTCACTTCGTTCAGAATGACGAAGCGATAAAAAATAATACCGCATTAACGAAGTAACGTAGATTTTGTTAAAAAAACTACAGCAGAAACGGCATTGTTTGAACGAAGTGAGTTTGCCGTTTTGAGGTTGATTTAAACAAAATAAGTTACGAAGTTACAGCGGGTGGTTTTGCGGTACTTTTGCCATCAAAAGTACCTAAAAAAATATTAATTAATAAGTTTGTCAGGCATAACCTGACCTACTGACTTTTTAATAAAAAATTTATTTATAAAGTAATGGTGCAAACGTTTCTTCGCTGCGTTCAGAATGACAATTTTGTCATTCTGAGGGAGTGAAACGACCGAAGAATCTTTATAAAACCTTGTCCGTCAGTAAAAATCTGTCTAACTGTTCAAGACTTGTAACAGCGACATAATCACCTATTTTCAAATCGCATTTGAGATTTAAAAGCTCTGTATTGATTTTTTCTATTGCATTTGAGAGATTTGCAACTGCCTCAGGCATTTGGCACGCAGTACCGTTGTTGGAATGAGTTTCTGTTATTTGCTTTGCATAATTTAATAAATCGGGAACATCTGTCGTTAATGCAGATGTTTTGTCAATATTGCACCGCAGACGGAACTGTTCGGAAATAAAAAGGTCGTCTCCCTCAGTAAGAGTTACTTTGCCGTTAAAAATAACAACTTCAACGGGTGAAAGATTTGTAACTTTACCGATATAAACAGATTTTAAATCAACGGGATTATTTCTGCTTTTTAACTCGTTTTTGAGAATAAATATTAAGTTTTCTTCATCTTTTGCCATAAAAAGTGAACAATTTTATCTAAATTTACGTTTATTAAATTGAGGTTATTATGAAAAGAATATTTGTTTTATTATTTATTTTTTGTTTTTCTTCTTCGGTAGCATATTCTTATACGATAGAAGTTACCGAATGGGATCCTGCTGAAAATATTGCTCTAAGAAATAAACTTGAAGAAGAATACTACAAAAGGCATACTATCGATGAACATCATATGAATGGCGGTACTGAAGCATATTACAGAGAAGTTTTGGATCCTTATTGTTTAATGAAAAAGAAAATGGAAGATTTGCCAAAAAGATATTATAAAATTGAAGAAGAGATTAAGTAGTTTTTTCATTATATCTTTTTAATGACAATTCTATTTCTTCTCTGTTATCATATATTTTATGTTTGGCAGACAGTATCAAAAAATTGTCAATTAAGTTGTATTCTTCAAGATTTACGGGTATGATTTTCCCTTTTCCAGCTCTGTAATCACCAATGATTGACAAATTGATTGTTTCTTTAACTTTGTTTAGTTCTGCAAGTTTATTTTCTGCAACTTTCACAAGATTATTTGATTTATTGGTATCAACCTTTTCAACATGTGTCAAAAGTCCGTAAGTTGCAACGCTGTCATCTTCTTGTTTTTGTTCGTATTTCACAATTTTATCACTTGCATTGTCTGTTACAACAACATTATTTCTTAATTTTTGAACTGAATGCTTTACCGTTGCGTTGTTAAACGAATTTAAACCGTCAAGAGAAAGAGCTTGTGCAACTGGTACTATCAAACTTTCTTCGTTTTGATATTGAAGAATATTTAACCTGCCGTTTTTACAGTCGATATAGACATCTTTCAACCCGCCCTTTGATTTTTCGAGTTTGAGTAATTCTTTTAAAATCTCGTCAAAAGTTTCGCCCTTGTATATTTTTTTTATCGTTTGCGAAAAATTCGGAATACTGACGGAAAAAACACTATTTAGACCGTTATTTTTAAATTCGCCGATATTATTTTCTTGACAAAGGGTTATAATTGCTTTCCCGATATTTTCACCGTTAAATTTTTTAACAACCTGATTATTTCTGAGGTAAAATCCGACATCAAAGCCCGAATATTTGTAAACATTAATGTTATTTGTATGTTCGCAATCGGTAATATAACCGACATAAACCGGGTTTCTTGTTCCGCACGGACATAATTCAAAACAATTAATTGTTTTTTTGCCGTTAATTTCTGAGGTTATGCCAAAATCAACATTTGAGGTAAATTCAAAAAAAGTACCGACATCTTCAATGTTTTCTGAATAGGTAACCTCGATAACAGAATCGTTAATTAAGGTTTTGTTTAAATAAAAATCGTACATTATATAAGCCTCGCGAGTTTAAGAGATGTTCTGACAGTATTAAGTTTTCTTCATCTTTTGTCATAAAAAGTGAACAATTTTATCTAAGTATCTGAAAACATAAACAAAGGGAGATATTTCGGGCGTTGCCCTCAATATGAAAGGTAGATTCTTCACTTCACTCAGAATGACGAAGCGATAAAAAATAATACCGCATTAACGAAGTAACGTAGATTTTGTTAAAGAAACAACAGCAGAAACGGCATTGTTTGAACGAAGTGAG